>JALRJT010000108.1 GCA_023254985.1 Ilumatobacteraceae bacterium
GCGGCTGCCGTGAACGACGCCTGTTGCCATCACCATCTCGTTCACGTAGACGAGGCCCGGACCGAAGCGTCGACACATGCTGCGGAACGGCGCATTCGTCACGCCAGCCATGGGGGCAAGCACGACTGGTGGCCACACCTCATGGGTGCCGAGACGCAGCGGTTCGAGCACCGGGGTGGGAGTCGCTTCGGTCGCGGTCATCGGGGAATCGAATCGGTCAGCTTCAGGTTCGGCAGCGCACCGCTCGACTGCGGCGACGCTCCATCACTGCGCAAACGGTACCAACCAGCGGACGCGATCATCGCCGCATTGTCGGTGCACATCTCCCTACTGGGCAACACGAGCCTCCATCCGGCCTGCGCACACGCCGATTCCATCTCCGCGCGCAACAACGAATTCGCCGCCACCCCTCCACCGAGGGCGATGGTGCGCGAGCCGCAGGACCGGGCAGCTGCGGTCGCCTTCGCAACCAGCACATCGACGACCGCACGTTGGAACGACGCGGCAACGTCCGCCGTCGACACCTCGGGGTGCTTGCGCACATGATTCACTACTGCCGTCTTCAGACCGCTGAACGACAAGTCCAATCCGTCGTGCAGCATCGCGCGTGGAAAGTCAATCGCGTCATCGTCACCCGTCTTGGCGATGCGATCAATGGCGGGACCACCCGGATGACCGAGTTCCAGGAATCGTGCGACCTTGTCGAATGCTTCGCCCGCAGCATCGTCGATCGTCTGACCAACGATTCGATAGTTCCCGTGACCCTGCACGTCGACGAGCAGGGTGTTCCCGCCGGAGACGAGTGCCACGAGCATCGGGAACTCGACGTTCGGATCGTCGAGCAGGGCTGCATACAGGTGCGCCTCGAGATGATTGACGCCGACGAACGGCACCTCGAGTGCGAGTGCGATCGACTTCGCCGCACTCACCCCGACGAGCAACGCGCCGATTAACCCCGGACCGACTGTTGCGGCCACCGCATCGATTCGGTCGAAGGACACGTTCGCTCGCGAGATGGCCTCGTCGATTACCGGCGTCAGCGCCTCGACGTGTGCGCGGCTCGCGATCTCTGGCACCACTCCACCGAAGCGCGCGTGTTCCTCGATCTGCGTGGCAACGACACTCGACAACACGTCGTTCCCGCCCATTACGACGGCAGCCGCGGTCTCGTCGCAGCTCGTCTCTATTCCGAGGACGACCGTGGCGTCATCGACGGTCATGGCCTGCTCCGCGCAATCTCGGCGATGCGCTCGGCAAAGGCATCACCTTGGATGTCTTGGCACCACATCACGATCGCATCGTCGGTGTTCTCGTAGTACTTCTTGCGAACTCCCGCGGGTGTGAATCCAAAGCGTCGATAGAGCTCTTGTGCTATCGCATTCGTATGACGAACCTCGAGCGTGAGCGCCTGGAATCCACGCTCGCGAGCCTCCCAGGCAAGCTCCAGCATCATCTCGGTGGCCACACCGCAGTGCTGCCAACGCGGGCTCACGGCAATGTTCGTGATGTGCGCGTCGTCGTTCGAGAACAACAGACCGCAATACCCCACCACCTCGCGACCGACACGAGCGACGAGATACAGCCGCTGATTGCGGTGCATCATCTCGATCTCGTCCTGGAACACCTTCTCGGTCCAGGGCTTTGGGTACACGGCGTTTTCAATCGGCATGATCTCGCGGATGTCGCGACGCTGCATCTGCACGATCGTGAGCTCGGGGTTGGGCTTGTCGGCGTGCTGCGACCCGTGCTTTCTGACGATGCGGTCGAGGATGCTCACGACGACCTCGTTGACCAGTTGATCTCTGCATCCGGCTGGCGCAGGTACCGCGGCGACACGTCCTTGGCCGCGACCCACTCTTCCCTTCGCGCACGTTCGTACCCGATGCGGGCGACGTGAGCCGCACTCGGGACGGCGCTCGAGTCAGCGGCGAACTCAAACGACGGAACCGTTCCGCTCAGGCGTTCAGCGAAGGCCTCGCGGTGACGCAGTGCACCGGTGCCTGCGAGCACGACCGACTGTCCGCGATCGACGATGTCGACGATGCAGGACTCGACGGATCCGATCCGCACGTCACCAACCTGACGAAGTGACCCTTCGAATGAGCGGTTCAACGACCAGAACACCTCACCACGGCGCGCGTCGATGACCGACGCGACAACCTCGCATTCGCTAGACACACTGCGCGCAACGGCTTCGACACTCGTCACTTCGATGACCCCGACGTCGAGCACCTGGGCAAGCGCCTTGGCGCTCGCAATGCCGACGCGCATTCCAGTGAAGAGCCCTGGGCCCACATCGACGGCAATCCCACCGACGTCACGCAAATCGATCCGCGCCTGCTCACACACGTGTTTGATCATCGGCGTGAGCGCCTCGGCATGCTGTCGATCGCTGCGAATCTCGCTGAAGGCAACGACGTCGTCGCCGTCGTGCAAGGCGACACTGAC
>JALRJT010000150.1 GCA_023254985.1 Ilumatobacteraceae bacterium
ACACGATCGGTTCGGGCACGCGATCGGGATGCAAGTCTGCATCCACCGACTCGCGCTCGGCACGCAAACGATCGACGGCACCGGGCAGTGCGAACTGTGCAGCACCGAGCCCCTCGACGAAATAGCCACGGCGAACCGTGCCGCGCTCCTCCAACATCTTGAGCACGCCGTAAACGCCAGCGAATCCACCGCGCGTCGATTCGCCCAGCACGGCCTCGCGCGTGAGCACTCCGTAGCGCTCGAGCAATTGCATGACCGTTGCATGCAACGACTCGGTGGGTGACACCTCCGTCGTCAAGTCCGAGACGAGACTCCATCGCCCAGCACCCGCGGGTGGTCCGATGCGCGACACCGTCCCGACTCGCGAACGCATTAGTCGCGCTCCGGATCGCCGACCCATGCGTGTGTAGGTTGCGCCCCGCGAGTCATTGCGAGTCGCCGGCTTCGATGACAACAAGGCGCGCAACGGTGCGAGCGAATCGTTCGTCACCTCGCCTGCCCACACGAGGTCCCACAACGCCGTCAACAACTCGGTGTCGTTCGCTTGTGGTGCAGCCTCACGTATCTGGGTGAAGAACCGCGCGCCACGTTCGGCAAGCATCGTGCGAATTGCGTCGTGGATCTCTCCACTTGGTCGCTCGAGTTCCTCCACCGAGGCGCGAAGGAGCGGAAGTTGGTCGGCGAAATAGAGCCGAATGCGACCGTCGGTGGAGCCAATCGCACCTGCACCCACCCACACCACTTCTCCGCTCGTGCACAACGCGTCCAAGTCGACGGATTGATAGCCGCGCACGCGCGCTCGCAACACGTCGGTCTCCAGACTCGAGGCGATCAGTGCGCACCCCTGCATCACCGAGATCGCCTCGACGAGTGCGTGTTGTCCACGTTGTGTCGGCGGAATCCCCTGCCACGAGGCAAGGAACCGCGCATAGGCGCGTTGTTCGACTGGCTCGATCTCCTTGCGCAACAACGCGAGCGACCGACGACGCAGTTGACGCAACACCTCGGCATCGCACCACTCGCGTTCGATGCCACGCGGGCGGAACTCTCCATCCACGATGCGTCCCGAGTTGGCGAGTCGTTCAAGTACGCCGCTCGCTCGCTCGAGGGCGATCTGATAACGCTCGAGCAACTGTCGCACCACGAAGGGACCGTGCGTGCGTGCATATCGACCGACGAGGTCATCGAGTGGATGATCGACCGGGTCGGTGAAGGCACTCGGCAGACCGAGTGGCAGCGCGCATCCCAGTGCGTCCCGATACCGCGCGGCATCCTCGGCAGCGACGTAGCGCTCCTCGCCAGCTATCTGCACGGTGATCGCACGCATGTCGGACACGAGCGCATCGACCATCGCCTTGGCGTCCCCGACGCTGCGTAACTCGATCTCGGCAAGCGTGAGATCACCAAGTCGACGCAGCAGGTCGTGCACCTCGTCCGCACTGTCTGCCTGACGAGACTCCACCAAACATTGCAGTTCGCACTCGACGTCGATCAGCACCTGCGGGTCGAGGAGCTCGCGTAATTCCTGCGTGCCGAGGAGATCGTTCAACAGGTCACGATCGAGTGAGAGTGCCGCGGCGCGACGTTCGGCGAGCGGCGCGTCGCCTTCGTACATGTAGGTGGCGATCCAGTTGAACAACAAGCTCTGCGCAAATGGTGATGGCTTGGGTGTGTCCACGGTGACGAGCGCAATTGCTCTGCTGTGCAGTTGGGTCAACACCTCGGCCAACGCAGGCACGTCGAAGATGTCCTGGATGCACTCGCGACTCGTCTCAAGCAGGATCGGAAACGTCGGATACTTCGCTGCGACGGCGAGTAGGTCGGCCGCGCGCTGGCGTTGCTGCCACAACGGCGTGCGCTGACCGGGTCGGCGACGCGGAAGGAGCAGTGCGCGGGCGGCACACTCGCGGAATCGGGCGGCAAAGAGTGACGTCTGTGGCAACGTCGCAACGACGACGTCGTGCACTTCGGTCGGGTCAAGGATGATGTCGTCGACCGACAACTCCTCCATCGCCTCGGGAAGCCGAATGACGATGCCATCGTCGCTCCACATCGTGTCAACGGGAACCTCGAATCGCGAACTCAGGCGATGCTGGATCGCCATCGCCCACGGTGCGTGCACCGGAGTACCGAATGGGCTGTGAATGCACACTCGCCAGTCGCCGAGATCATCACGGAAGCGCTCGACGACGATCGTGCGATCACTCGGTACTGAACCCGTCGCTTCGGCCTGCTCTGCGAGATATTGCACGACGTTGCGTGCGGCGAGATCGTCGAGTCCATGAGTTCCGACCAACTCGTCGTACGCGCGCACGCCGTCACGCTCGCGAATGGTGCGAATGAATTCGCCGAAGGCGCGGCCGAGTTCGAGCGGTCTGCCGGGACCGTCACCGTGCCAGAACGGCATCTTTCCCTGCTGGCCTGGCGCGGGGCTCACCGTCACGCGATCGAAGGTGATGATAAACCTCTTGCCGCGACTCAGCTGGTTGGCGCAATGGAACTGTTGGTTCCTATGGCGGATCTTAT
>JALRJT010000166.1 GCA_023254985.1 Ilumatobacteraceae bacterium
TCCGATGAATTTTCGTGCGATGAGGTATGTGATGTAGGCGATCACTACACCGGCGGCGATCGTCACAACTGCGGGCACGGCAACGTCAATTGGGTCGATTTCCTTCAGTCGTGTGCCACCTTTGAACCCGATAGCGAGCAAGAGATAGGTCGACAACAGCGAGGTCACCTGATCGGGAAAGCTCAGGTCACTCTTCAAGCGCACGGCGACAAAGCCGAGGACGAACGCGAGGACCATTGGTGAAGTCAGGTTTTGTTGCGCGAGGTCAAGGGCACTCATCGGTGACGACTGTAGTTGTCACCGTGTTCGGATGGCACCCGATTTGCACAACTAGACTGAAGGCGTGAACAAACCCGTCGCCGCGACGTTGGACACGGGGATCAAGTTGGTCCGCAACGTCGGGAGCTTCAATTTCGGTCGAGGTGCGATCGCCGACCTGGCCGGCCATGTGGAATCGCGGAGGGTTTCCGCGAAGTCGACTGGCGCAGATGAGCGGGTGATCTTCGTGATCGACCAGTTCTTCAAAGGACGAAGCGACATCCTGGCGAGGCTGCCGAGGCGACACGACGATGTCGTGCTCATCGTGGACACGACGAACGAACCGACTACCGCCGGAATCGACTCCCTCGTTGCCGAAGTTCGCGCGGTTGGTGTGAGTGTGCCTGCAACGATCGTCGGGTTCGGGGGTGGAATCACGCTCGATACGGCGAAGGCAATCGCAAACCTCTTGACCAACCCAGGAAGCGCAGCGGACTATCAGGGATGGGATCTCGTCAAGAATCCGGCCGTGCACAAGATCGGTGTGCCGACGATTTCGGGAACGGGCGCCGAAGCAACCCGCACCTGTGTGATGACGAACAAGGCCACTGGCCTGAAGCTCGGGATGAACAGTGATTTCACGGTGTTCAACCACCTCGTCTTGGACCCTGACCTGACGGCCACCGTTCCGCGTGATCAATACTTCTTCACCGGAATGGATGCGTACATCCACTGCATCGAAGCGTTGGCGGGGAGCTATCGCAACGCGGTCGGTGACGCATATTCACACGAGACGATCAACTTGTGCCAGAAGGTGTTCCTCGGTGATGACATGATGTCGGATCAGTCTCGAGAGGACTTGATGGTTGCGTCCTATCTCGGTGGGAGTGCGATTGCGACGAGTTATGTCGGCGTTGTCCATCCGTTCTCCGCGGGACTCTCGGTCGTGCTCGGCATCCACCACTGTGTCGCCAATTGCATCACGATGCGGGCGATGGAAGAGTTCTATCCGGAGGCATTCACTGAGTTTTGGACGGCCGTCGACCGCCAGGGTGTTGTCGTGCCAGAAGGTGTCGCGCGCAGCCTGACCGATGAGCAGTACAAGAGTCTTTACGACTCGACGGTCGTGCACTCCAAGCCATTGACTAATGCACTTGGTGAGGATTACAAGAACACCCTGACCTTCGACAAGGTCGTCGAACTCTTCAAGATGATGTAACGATGCCGGGATTCGAGGTCATCGGCGCCGAAGAGCGTGCAGAGGTTGATGAAGTCTTCGATCGTGGTGGAGTGCTATTCCGCCATGGATTTGATGCACTGCGGAACGATTGCTACAAGGTGCGCGAATTCGAACAAGCCTTTGCGAAAAGGATGGGTGTCGAGCATGCACTCGCCGTCACATCGGGCACTGCAGCGTTGCGAGTAGCGCTCGCAACGCTCGATCTGCAGCCAAGTGATGAAGTCATCACGCAGAGTTTCACGTTCGTCGCAACCGCGGAAGCAATCATCGAATCTCGGGCAGTGCCGGTCTGCTGCGAAATCGATGAGACGTTCAACATGAATCCAGACGATCTCATTGCGCGAATCACTCCACGCACGCGAGCGGTCATCGTCGTGCACATGTTGGGCACACCAGCTCGACTCGTCGAGATTAAGAAGATTTGCGACGATCGAGGAATCGTCCTCATCGAGGACTCCGCATGGGGGTGTGGTGGTTCGCTCGACGGCAAGCCGCTCGGCACGTGGGGTGCGATGGGCACCTACAGCTTTGACTTCGCAAAGACCATGACGACCGGCGAGGGAGGCATGGTCGTATTCAATGATGCCCGACTCGCCGAAAAGGCGAAGGCGTGGCACGACCACGGCCACGAGAACAATCCTGCAGTTCCACGTTGGGAGGACACGAGGTCGGGAAGTGGCTTCAACTACCGAATGATGGAACTTCAAGGCGCAGTTGGTCTCGCCCAATTACGCAAGCTCGATGATGTCGTCGCCCAGCAACGCCGGAACGCAGCAGCGATAACGGAGGCGATTGCTGACGTTCAAGGCATCGTTCCACGAGTCGAGCCGAAGGGCTCTGCAGGGACGGCAGATGCCGTCATTTTCGGCGTACGCGATAAAGATGCAGCGCTCTCGTGTCGGCGAGAATTGCTTGCGAGGGGGATCTCAACCAAGATCTTGCCCGAGGCGACGACGTGGCACTTCGCCGAGACCTGGGTTCATATGCCGGAACTCGTAGCGGCACATGGTGGAAATCTCACCGAGGCGTTTCCACGTTCACGCGCGAGACTTGAGGCCGCGGTCTCATTGCCGGTGTTCGTGAACATGCCCGAGGACTTCGCGGGTCGGGTTCGCGATGCATTGGTTGCAGCACTCGGATAGGACGAACTCATGAACAGGGCTTTGATCTCGGTCATCGTGCCGACCTACAACCACGACCGGTTCATCGGTCGCTGTATTCGCTCGCTTTTAAACCAGACCTTTTCGCGTGAGCGCTATGAAATTATCGTCATCGATGACGGAAGCACGGACAAGACCCAGGCCGCGCTCGCTGGTTTCCAGAGCGACATCGTCTCGTTGAGGAACGAGTCGAACATTGGGCTTCCCGCATCACTGAACAGGGCGATCAGGCACTCACACGCTCCCTATATCGTGCGCGTCGACTCCGACGACTACGTGAATGAGCACTTCCTCAGTTTGCTCTATATGTTCCTCGCAGAAAATCGGACGATGGATGCAGTGAGCTGTGATTATCTCCTCGTCAGCGATTCCGAAGAAATCATCGCGCGCAAGAATTGCCTCGAGGAACCAATCGCATGTGGAATCATGTTCCGAACCGATCAGTTGATCGATATCGGCCTCTACGACGAGACGTTCCTGCTACACGAGGATCGCGACTTGCGCTATCGGTTCTTACAGAAGCACTCGATCCATCGCATCGAGTTGCCGATGTATCGCTATCGACGGCACGACTCCAACATCACCAATGATGGAGCAGCTGACGAATTGCACATCGCTCGATTGATCGAAAAACACGGCGAGGGGGCCAAGTAATGCCGCGAAATGTGGTGCTCGGTCGTCGCACCATGACGCCAACGAGTCGCCCGTACATCATTGCTGAAATCGGTGTGAATCATGAGGGCTCTCTTGAACTTGCCAAGCGTCTCATCGAACTGGCCAAGGAGGGTGGGGCCGACGGCGCGAAGTTCCAGAGCTACAAAGCCGACACGCTTGCATCGAAGAACTCGCCTGCATATTGGGACACGTCAAAGGAAGCGACTCGTAGTCAGCACGAGCTCTTCCAAAAGTACGACAACTTCGAGCCCGAGGATTACGCGGAGCTAGCACGACATGCGGCGGAATGTGACATTGACTTCCTGTCAACTCCTTTCGATGATGCGGCAGTCGACTACCTCGAGCCACTCGTGCCGTTCTACAAGATCGCTTCGGCCGACATCACCAACACCCCGTTGTTGCGCCGAGTGGCACGCACGAGGAAGCCCGTTGTGTTGTCGACTGGTGCGTCGAACATGGATGAGATTCGGTGGTCAGTGCAAACCTTGCATGAGGCAGGGGCGACCGACGTCGTGTTACTGCACTGCATCCTCAATTACCCGTGCGAAAACCGCAATGCCCACGTGCGAATGATTACCGGTCTCGCAGAGGCGTTTCCTGGTTATCTCATTGGTTATTCGGACCATACGGTTCCAGATCCAGACATGACCGCACTGGCCGTTGCATATTCACTTGGAGCAGTGGTGCTCGAAAAGCACTTCACCCACGACAAGACCCTGCCGGGCAACGACCACTATCACGCGATGGATATGCACGACCTGCGTCGTTTCGTTGACCGAATGGCAACGATCGCGGACATCCTCGGCGAGGAATCGGCTAAGGCGCCAATTGCGACCGAAGACATCTCTCGTCTCAACGCTCGTCGCAGTATCGTGCTCGCACGTTCCGTGCGGAGTGGGCAGGTGCTTGCCGAGTCAGATCTCACTTACAAGCGACCTGGAACCGGAGTCGGCCCACAAGAGTGGGACAGGGTAATTGGAATGTCTGTCACGAGGGATCTCCCAGACGACCACGTCCTCACGTGGGACGACCTCCGCGCTACGTGATCACTCAATGACTCACGCCGACGCAACGATTCAGGCGCGAACGGGCTCGTTACGGCTGCCGGGGAAGGTGCTCCGTGACGTCGATGGAAAGCCGCTCCTGCAGCGCCAGATCGAACGCATTCAATGTTCGGAGCGGATCGGACGAATCATCCTGGCGACGTCGGATCGTCCACAGGACGACGGGCTCGAAGACCTTGCTCAATCGATGGGGATCGAGTGCTTCAGAGGCTCTGAAGACGACGTCATCGGTCGCGTGTGCGGAGCAATGCGGGCCTTCGATGTCGAGATTCATGCCGAGTTCATGGGTGACAACTCGATTCCTGATGCACGCGTGATCGACCATGTCATTGATACGTTTCTTGCACGTCAGGATTCGGTCGACTACGTGACGAATGCGCTGAAGACGACCTATCCGCCTGGCCTCGAAGTTTCGGTCTATCGCTCATCAACGTTGTTCGACGCCGAATCAAAGACTATTGATGGGGATATTCGCGAGTATTGCGGCTTTCACATCTACACCCATCCCGAGCGATATCGAATCCTCAATCTTGAGGCGCCAGAACATCAGCGACGCCCTCACTTGCATCTCGAAGTCGACACCGAAGAAGACTTCGAGGTGGTCGCTGCGGTCTATCGCCATTTCGGCGATTCAACCTCGTTCACACTCGATGACGTGGTGTCTTTTGCCGAAGAGAACCCCGAGCTCTTTGCGAAGAACTCACGCGTCGAACGACGTTGGAAGCAGTATCGACTGGACGAGGACTAGGCGACGTCGCCGGTCAGCGGCCTGCGGTCACGCCACGGCATTGCATCCTCGAGCTGTGCAGCGATCGCAATCAGGATGTCTTCGCGACCATACGCCGCGACAAGTTGGATGCCGACGGGAATGCCTTCTGGTGTCCAGTGGAGCGGGAGGCTGATTGCTGGCTGACCCGTGACGTTGTAGGCGGTCGTAAAGGCAACGAAGTCGCCTGCGACTCGCATTGGCTCCATTGGCGAAGTGTGGTTGTTGTGGATTGCACCGATTGGAAGGGGAAGTTGGGCGAGCGTCGGCGTCACCAGAAGATCGAAACCGTCGGCCCACCACTGTTGAACGTTGCGACGGAACGTCGTCGTTGCGACTATTGATTTCGCATAGTCGACTGCTGACATCGTTGCCGCAAACTTTCCCATCGCCCAGTTCATGGCTTCGAAGTCGTCGTCTGATGGGGATCGTCCAAGCAGCTGTGCAGTGGCTTCGATGGCGACCGCCATGTTCGTGCTCCACAGCGCACTGAATCGCGGGGGAAAGCTTGCGTCTTCGAGTGGCTTCGGCCATGAAGCCTCGACACGATGTCCGAGAGACGCGAGGACATCAACGACGCGACGCACGCCGATTCCACACTCTTCGTCGAATGGACCGGGGAGTGGTCGGTGGTCGAGGAAGCCGATTCGCAATGACTGTGGTGGAGTGCGAAGCTCATCGAGATAGGGACGGCTGGGCCGAGGTGCGATGACTTTGTCGCCGATTCCAGGACCATGGGTAACGTCGAGGAGCACTGCGCTGTCACGCACCGTGCGCGTAACGACGTGCTCGACTCCGAGATTTGTCTCGTCACGGTTTGGGGCGGCTGAAATTCGGCCCTGACTCACTTTCAGGCCGACGAGGCCGCAGCATGATGCGGGGATGCGAATCGAGCCACCTCCGTCACTTGCATGTGCGGCAGGCACGATTCCTGCGGCCACTGCCGCGGCACTTCCGCCGCTGGATCCACCGGACGTTCGTGTGAGGTCGTATGGGTTACGTGTCGGGCCCCACGCCTCCGGCTCAGTGACGGGAACGCTCCCAAATTCGGGGCTCGATCCGCGTCCGAAGATGTTGAGTCCCGCAGCGACATAGCGCTGGACGAGTTCGGTGGAGTAGTCGGTGATGAAGTTCGCGTCACGAAGTGCGCGGTTTCCATTGGAGATTGGCGTGCCAGTGAGTGCTGCGTGCAGATCCTTCAAGATGAACGGAACCCCGCGCAAAGGAGCGTCAGGGGCGGATTCGAGTTGGCGAGCGCGATCGCGTGCACGGTCCGCCCACTGATAATTGATGGCATTCACCGCACCATTGAGCTGTTCGGTTCGGTCGAGTGTGGCTTGGAGGAGTTCGCTTGGCGTTACTTGGTTGGTGCGTACGAGTTCGGCTTGCGCAACCGCGTCCATCCACTGCGTTTCACGAGCCAGCGATGCCATTGGTTTCCCCCTCTTCATTCCTTGCTGATCGCTCAATTAGGGTTGATTTCCTGTGAGTGACGCAAGTTCCCCTGTGCAACTTAGTGCCCGCGACGTCCTTCGTTCGGCCTCGGTGCGCAGGCTCCTGGGGAGCAGTCTTGCGTTTTACATCGGTGTCATGCTGCAGGCCGCGACGCTCGGCAAGCACGTCTACGACATCACTGGTCGCGAGCTCGACATCGGCTGGCTTGGTCTTGCAGAATTTGCTCCGATCGCACTCTTCGTCTTCGTGAGTGGCAGCGTTGCCGATCGATATAACCGTAAGTACGTTGCCGCCATTGCGCTCGGGGGCGAATTCATCTGCGCCATCACCCTGATGATCTATTCCCTCAGCGACCCAACCGCGGTGTGGCCATTTTTCGTGATTGGTGCCGCATTCGGCACGAGCAGGGCGTTCCTCTCACCGGCAACGAGGTCGATGTATCCGATGGTTGCGCCAGACGGGGGACTGCCACCCGTGATCGCCATGTCGTCGGGTGTGTGGACGTCAGCGATGATCGTTGGTCCGGCGGTTTCGGGATTCCTCTACACGGTGTCCCCGGCGCTCGCGTACGGAACGACGGCGGTGTTGATCTTTTCGGGAATCATCGGCATCTTGAGAGTGCAGTATCTACGTGAGCCACTGCCGCGAGATCCAGACGAAAAGGTCACCCTACATTCTGCGATGGAGGGTTTGCGCTTCATCCGACGAACACCAATTTTGCTTGCTGCGATCTCACTCGATTTGTTCGCGGTCCTCTTCGGAGGAGCCGTCGCGCTGCTACCTGTCATCGCCGAGGAGCGTCTCGGAGTGGGGGACATCGCCTACGGATGGTTGCGTGCTGCGGGTGGAATCGGCGCAGCAGCGATGGCCGCATTTCTCGCGATTCGTCCACTTCGGCGCAACGTCGGTCGGCTGCTGCTCGTCGCCGTTGCCTTTTTCGGCATCGGCACAGTCGTACTCGGTTTGACACGGTCATTCTTCGTTGCTTTCGTCGCCGTGTTGGTGTTGAACGCCGCGGACATGATCAGCGTGTTCATCCGTGGTTCGATCGTTCCACTCGTCACTCCTGACTCCAAGCGGGGTCGAGTTTCTGCGGTGGAGAACGTCTTCATCGGAGCGACAAACGAGCTCGGAGCATTCGAGTCAGGAGTGGCCTCTCAGGCCTTCGGCACTCCTGCGACGGTCGTTGGCGGCGGAGTGGCCACCATTGCCATCGTCGGTGTGTGGTGGATCGGGTTCCCATCACTCCGACGAATTGATCGCTTCAGTGATCTTGAGGCGCCGGAGAACCCGCAATGAAACTAAGAACCGCCTGCCCACTCGATTGTCCTGATACGTGCTCGCTCGAAGTGACCGTCGAAGATGGTCGAATCGTCGACATTGACGCCGCACCGGTGGATGGGCAGTCAAATCCATTGACGGATGGATGGATATGCAAGAAGGTCAAGCATCACGCGGATCGCGTGTATTCGCCCGAACGAATCCTGACCCCGCTCGTACGCGTCGGAGCGAAAGGTGAGGGAAAATTCCGTCAGGCGTCGTGGGATGAGGCGATCCAGATTGTCGCTGGCAAGATCCGCTCTGCAATCGACGAATTCGGTCCCGGGAGCGTGATCCCGTACCTGTATAACTCTTCCAGCGCTCGGATCGACAAGAAACGGCTGATGCCCCACCTCTTCGAGCGGCTCGGCTGTCCTGAGGTTGAGCAGACGATTTGTGCAAGCACGAAGTCTGCGGCGTGGGAGTGGGCCTTTGGGGCGATGTTGTCGACGGATCCACTCGACGTGGTTCACGCGAAGTTGTTGGTGGTGTGGGGCGGGAATCCCGGCGCAAGCAACACGCACTTGCTGCCTCTCGTCACCGAGGCAAGGAGGAACGGCGCGAAGCTCGTCGTGATCGATCCGCGACGAATTTCCATTGCGAATCAGGCAGACGTTCATCTGGCCGTGCGACCTGGAACCGACGTCGTTTTAGGTTATGCAATTGCGTCGTGGTTGGTCGATAACGGACACGTCGATCGAGACTTCGTGGATCAGCATGTAATTGGGTTCCAAGACTTTGTTGCAGCATCGCGCGAGTGGTCGGTTGATCGTGCTGCAGAAATCTGCGGTGTTGACGCTGCTGACATCGTTCAAGTCGCGGAGTGGATCGCGACTATTAAGCCTGCGATGTTGCGCACCGGCTGGGGAATGGAGCGCAATCGCAACGGGGCGAGTGGATATCTCGCTGCGTTCGGAGTGTGGGCAATTGCTGGACACTTCGGTATCCGCGGATCTGGAATTCTCGATTCCACGTCGAAGGCTTTTCCCAACTCCGTGTTCGTCGAGTGGCCCAAAGGGATAGAGCGCCCGGATCGCGGGAGGATCAACATGAATCGTGTCGGTCGAATCCTGAACGGGGATCTCACCGAGTGGCCGACCACGCCTCAAGTGCTCGTGATCCAGGGCGCGAATCCAGCGGTGACGTCGGTGGACCAGGTCGGGATGCTCGAAGGTCTTGCTCGTGAGGAAATCTTCACGGTGTTGCACGAGCAAGTCATGACCGACACCGCCCACTTCGCCGATGTGGTATTTCCAGCAACGTCACACTTTGAGATCAATGACGTCGTCGGCTCGTATGGTTCGTTCACTGCTCAGGCCAACAACAAGGTCATCGATCGGGTGGGCGAGTCGAGGTCGAACGGTGAACTCGCAGAAGCCCTAGCGGTCGCTTTGGGCTTTTCGCGAGACGAATTTGATGCAAGCGACGAAGCAGTCAAGCAACTGGTCAACGAGTCGTTGTGCACGGGTTTGGTCGTCGTGCGCGAAGCAGGGGCGACGATTCAATTCCGTGACACTTTCCCAACTTTCGAAGACGCCAAGGTCCGATTGTGGCGTTCCGATCACCATCTTGTTGGCCCGAGGTTCATTCCGTTGGAGGATGCGGATCATCCGTTGACGTTGATCACTCCCGCCACGACCTTCACGATCAATTCGATGTTTGCTGACACCGCGCCACCGCCCGCCGTCGTCAAGATCTCTCCAAGCGATGCGCAGCGTCGGAACGTGACCAACGGCCAATTGGTCGAAGTGTTCAACGATCGTGCGTCTCTTCGCATTCAGGCCGAAGTTGACTCGTCAGTGCGTGACGGCGTGTGTTCGATTCCGAAAGGGCTGTGGCGTCGGAGTCTGGACGGCGGACTGACTGCAAACGCATTTGCACCAGACACATTCACTGACCTGTCCGACGGAGCGTGTTTCAACGATGCACGTGTCGAGATTCGCGCGCTGTAGCCCAAGTACGCTGGGGTGATGGCTCAAACCCCCAAGAAGCCAGGGATCGTCCATGAATTCAAGGCCTTCGTCAACCGCGGGAGCGTGGTTGACGTCTCCATTGCCTTCGTCATGGGCGCCGCGTTCAAAACCGTCGTCGATGCGTTCGCCGGTGACGGGAAGGACAATCAGGGCATTCTCGGTGGCCTCGTAGGGGCGATGTTCGGCGGATCTCGCCCCAACTTCAACGACAAGGGAATCACGCTGAACGGCAGCTTCGTGCCGGTCGGGGCTCTGTTCACGTCGGTACTCAACTTCCTCATCATGGGCCTGGTGATGTTCTTCGTCATCAAGGCATACGGCCGCTTCCGCAAGTCTCAGGCTGAGGAGACTACGAACGAGTTGTTGAAGTCGATTCGCGACGAACTGCGCGAACAGCGGGGCTCGTGAGGCATCGCACGTGTGCCGCAAAGGCACTGCTCATCGTGGGGTGTCTGGCACTGTCTGGGTGCTCGACGGTGAAGTCGTTGTTCGATGGGCCGAATCGTTTGGACGGCTTCGGCCGTATTCCAAGTGGTGAATTCAATACCGTCGTCACGCTGCCTGATGGCGTGACCATCGACTTTCCTGAACTCGTCGGCAACATGATCGGACCGCAAGTCTCAGGATCACGTGTACTGATCATCGGCGACTCGATCATTGCCAGTACTTCAAGTCGCTATGGCAACGAAATGTGCTCGACGCTTACCAAGTTGGGGTGGCAGGTTGCGGTCGAGGCGCAAGCCGGCGAATTCATCGACTTTGCTCAGAAGGTCGTCGGGCGCCGACTCGAGGATGGCTGGGACGCCGTGGTGATGTTTCTCGGCACGAACTTCGACGGTAACGCCAAATATTTCGACGAATCCCTCCGCGAGACGATCACGGCCTTTGGTCCGACTCCATTTGTCGTACTGACCACTGCGGAGTTCCGCTCGCAACAACGAGTCGTCAACGACATCATCCGAAGAGTCGCACTTGATTTCCCACACATGACGCTGCTCGATTGGTCACAGATCGCAAAGAACCCAGGCGTCATCGGACGCGATGGCGTCCATCTCACGGCGGATGGTCGCGACGTGCTCGTGACGTCCATTGCCCGCGCTCTCGAATTCGCCCCGGATCGCAACAATGGACAATGTCTCCAGTCGGTCTTCCGCAATGACTCCAAAGTCTTGGATGTGATGCCCGAACCGTCGGGTGAAGTGAGCACCGAAACCACCGTGGTCGATCCGACACAAACGACGATCGTCCAACCCTGACCGCTAAGGTCGCGAGATGACTTCTCGCATGAAAATCGGCCTCTTTTCCTCGACCATTGACGGCTCACTCGACGGCGTCGTCGCGGATGCGGCTCGAGCGGAACGAGATGGTTTTTCCTCGTATTGGGTTCCACAAATTTTCGGTCCTGATGCACTGAGCACGCTGACTGTCGTAGGACGCGAGGTTCCGCGCATTGAACTCGGCACGAGCGTCATTCCGACGTACCCGCGTCACCCAATGATGCTTGCCCAGCAGGCGCTCACGGCGAACGCCGCATCGGGGGGTCGTCTGTGTCTCGGTATCGGTCTCAGCCACAAGGTCGTGATCGAGGACATGATGGGCATGTCGTTCGACAAGCCTGTGCGGCACATGCGCGAATACTTGTCGGTACTCATGCCGCTCATCGAGAAGCAGAACGTGTCATTTTCGGGTGAAACATATTCGACTCACGCTGGACTCGGAATCCACGGTGCAAGCAAGTGCGGCGTCGTTATCGCAGCACTCGGTCCGCAAATGCTCAAGCTCGCCGCGGGAATGACCGACGGCACGCTCACGTGGTGCACTGGCCCAGAAACTTTGCGCACGCTCACCGTTCCGACGATCACAGAGGCTGCCAAGCAACTCGGTCGTCCGGCTCCACGTGTCGTCGCGGCACTGCCAGTGTGTGTCACTTCGAACGTCACAGATGCCAAGGAGCGGGCAGCGAAGATTTTCGCCGTTTATGGCCAGCTTCCGAGCTATCGCGCGATGCTTGACCACGAGGGTGCGGCCGGTCCTGCCGACATTGCAATTGCAGGTTCCGAGTCGGAGGTGTTCGAACGAATTGCTTCTCTCGAAGGAATCGGTGTCACCGACTTCGCTGCGGTCGAGTTCGGTGCGACGCCGGAGGAGTCTGCGGCAACGCGCGCCGTGATGAAGAAGCTGATCTCGCGCTAACGCAGCGCGATCGGAGTTCCGGGGGTCGCATTGACCTCGTCGAAGAAGTCGTTGCCCTTGTCGTCGACGACGATGAAGGCGGGGAAGTCACGAACCTCGATCTTCCACACCGCTTCCATACCGAGCTCGGCGTACTCCAGGACCTCGACCTTGGTGATGCAATCCTGTGCGAGTCGAGCAGCTGGACCGCCGATGGAACCGAGGTAAAAGCCGCCGTAGGTCTTGCACGCCTCGGTTACTTGACGCGAGCGATTGCCTTTGGCGAGCATGACGAAGCTGCCACCCGCAGCTTGGAATTCCGCGACGTAGGAGTCCATGCGACCGGCCGTCGTTGGGCCGAACGCACCGGAAGCCATGCCATCTGGGGTCTTGGCAGGTCCGGCGTAATACACGCAGTGGTCCTTCATGTAGTTCGGAAGCCCGTTGCCTGCATCGAGCCGTTCCTTGATCTTGGCGTGCGCAATGTCGCGCGCGACGACCATCGGGCCACTCAGCATCACCCGAGTCTTGACTGGGTACTTGGACAGCGTGTCTCGAATCTCGCTCATCGGCTTGTTGAGATCGATCGATACCACGCTGACTGTCGGCGTGGTGAGTGCGCTGGATCGAGAAATTCAATCGCCGTCTAACCGCACCATCCGCGGCGTGATTCAAACCGATGCCGCGATCAATCCCGGGAATTCAGGCGGTCCGCTACTCAACTCATTGGGCCAGTTGGTGGGTGTGAATACCGCCATTTACTCGCCGAGTGGCGGTAGCGCGGGTATTGGCTTTGCCATTCCGGTCAACACTGTTAGCGAGGTCGTGCCCCAGCTCATCGCCTTTGGCAAAATCATGCGGCCAGTGCTCGGTGTTGAGCTGGCATCAGACCGCTGGCTGCGGCGTTATCGCGTTGAAGGTGTCCCCATTGTTCGCACCTATCGCGGCTTTCCCGCCGAGAACGCCGGCATGGTCGGTGCGCGCCGTGGATCGCGGGGCGAAATCATTTTAGGCGACGTCATCACAGCCATCGACGGTGAGCGAGTCGCCAATAACGACGAGTTTCTCTCTGCGATGGAGCGACACCGCGTGGGCGACACCATTGAAATCGTCACGACGCGCGAGGGGGAGGAGCGACGCTTTAGCGTCGAGCTCTCCGAGGTTCAGTAACGATCGGTTAGCGGCTA
>JALRJT010000026.1 GCA_023254985.1 Ilumatobacteraceae bacterium
CGAGCCACGCCTTGCGTACCGGCTTGCGACCGAACGTTGCCGCCATCACGAGGGTCATCGAGCCGACCACGCTCACGACCGAATGCGCCACGCGCGCACCCGACACACCGTCAATGAGGTCAGGAAGAAGCGCGCCGAGGACGACGAGACGAAACTTGAACGTTGGATCACGAAACACGATCCATACGGTTGCAACCGAGGTGCCCACGAACCACAACAACATGATCAGAGCACGATAAAGCATCCGCACTGCGGACACTCGGGGTGTTCGCCCTCGGGCAAGGAACGAAGGGCGTCGATTTCGGTTCGCGCAAGATCCATGTGACACGACCCACAAGTCGGACCCGTGAGCTTCGCGACTGCACCTTCGGGTCGCGCCTTGCGCTTGCGTTCGTAAGTCTCGAGCAAGGTTGGAGGAACGACGAGACTCTGTGCACTGCGCTGCTCACCGAGCCGAGCGATGTCCGCATCGACGACTGCTATTGCGGCTTTCAATGTGCGTGCAGCGTCATCACGGCGACCGGCAAGCGAACCGATCTCACGCTCTAATTCCTCGAGCGACGATCGCTTTGCCTCGAGCTGCTCCATCAACTCGAGTTCGCGGTCATCGTGAGCGGATCGCTGATCCTTGCGTTCGGCGATCTCGTGCTGCAGCGCCTCGGCCTCGCGGGGGGCGATGACGGTTTTCAATTGCTTTTCGAGTCGAGCAACTTGCTCATCGAGGGTGTGCGACGAGGTCTCAAGCGACGCAATTTCGGATTCGAGTGCGTCAATTTCAGTGGTCACCGCATCGCGTTGCTCGGTGACTCGTTTCAGCCAGGTGTCAGCTGATGCGAAGGTGTCGCGTTCGGGAAGGTGTGCGCGTCGAAAGGTCGCCTGCGTGAGGGCGATGTCGGTCGCCTGCACGGACAGCAGATCGTCGAGTGCACCCACTATTGACCGGGCACCGTGGTTTGGGCCGAGGACGGGAGTCCCGCGGCGCATTCGTACACCCAGTACTGATTCGGCGGAATCGTGTGCACCGGTCCACGCGGATAGCGATCGCGCAAGATCTGACGCACTGCCTGGTCGGCATCGAGCGTCGTCGTCGGCGCGATAGTCGTCGTGGTTGTCGACAGCACCGGCAACGCAGGCGGATCGACGAGGTTCACGACGACGGTGTCTGGAGTCGCACCCGGCTGGGTTGTGGTGGTCGTTGTCTTCTTCCCCGCGACCGTCGTTGGCGGAGGAATGGTGCCCGACACAACGGTTGCCAAACACTCGTTACCGGGCAGGTAGACGCGCACGGGCGAAAGATCAGGTCGAGCCTCAGTCGGCTGAGCTGGGGCCGGTACGTCCCAGTCGACGATCGGCAAACCCTCGTGTGCGGCGTCCATGTATTGCTTCCAGATGCGCGCCGGGTACATCGCTCCTTGGATGCGCACGTATCCATCCGCTTTCAGGAACTCGGGAATGCGCACCATCGGCGTGTAGCCCTTCGGGTCACCCACCCACACTGCGGTCGTCAACTGCGGAGTGAAGCCGACAAACCATGCATTGGTGTTGTCGTCCTGGGTTCCGGTCTTGCCGGCAGCCGGTCGGTCATCGGCGAGTGGCGTTCGGCGTGCGGTACCGAACTTGATGACGCCCTTCAGTACGTCGACAGCGCGCAAGGCATTGTCTCGTGTGAGAACTTGCTCGGGATCGGTCGGCTCCTCGCGTTGCCAGATCACTGTCCCGCTCGAGTCTTCGATGCGCTCGATGGCATACGGCTCACGGTGCAGACCACCGTTGGCGATCGTCTGCGCGCCTGAAGCCATGTCGAGCGGGCTGAGTTCATTCGCACCCGTTGAGAGCGACGCGTATGGCTTGATCACATTCGCGCGTTCGAGGTCGGTACCGAAGTTGGGCTTGGGCATCAGATCAGAGGCCGTCATGCCGTACATCAGGGCCACGACTCGTTCGAGGCCAACCACTTGAGCGAGTCGCGCATAGGCGCAGTTGATCGACAGTGCCGTCATGCGCCGCAGCGTGCCGACGGGTTCGCTCACCCCGTTGGAGATGAGGAAGATCGGCTCCTCGACGTTGCCGGGATTCGGCAGCGTGCACGGCAGGGTTCCGTCGATCACGTCCTCGGGCAGGATTCCTGCTTCGAGGGCAGCAGCGAGAACGAACATCTTCACGCTCGATCCGGTCTGACGACGACGCAGCGCGAGGTTCACCTCGTTCGTGTTCGGCACGAAGCCTTCGCCACCCACCATCGCACGAATCGCTCCGGTCTGCGTGTCGAGAGAGAGCACTGCCGCCGTGATTCCTGTCGCGTTGTCGGGCATCTGCTCGGCAGCTGCTCGCTCGGCGGCAGCCTGCGCGTTCTTGTCAAGCGTCGTATAGATCTTGAGACCACCGCGATAGAGGCGAGACATCACTTCTTCCTCGGTCACCCCGAGCCCCATCTCTACGCCACGCGTGCGCAGATAGTCCTTCACGAACTCACTGAAGTAGGTGCGGTTGGCATCCTGACGGGTGTCAACGACGGTCGAGTCCTCGTTCGTCACAGGTGCAGCCTTTGTTGGCAGTCGACACGTCGTCGGGTCGTCGACTTTGCGCTTGGGTTCTTCCCATCCAGCACACGCCGCGGTTGCTTCCTCGGGCGTGATGAGCCCCTCACTGACGAGACGTCCGAGCACGACCTTGTACCGCTTGCGCACCGAGTACGACTTGTAACCATTCGTCGAGAAGGGGTCATAGGTCGACGGCGCCTGCACGAGACCAGCGATGAACGCGCCCTCGATCACGTTGAGCTCGGAGATCGATTTGCCGTAATACGTCTCGGCCGCGGCCGCGAGACCATAGGCGTTGTTACCGAAGTACACGGTGTTCACGTAGCGCTCGAGAATCTCTTCTTTCGTCAACAGCTTCTCGAGCATCGTGGCGTAGCGGGCCTGCAGGATCTTGGTGCGTCCATCGGATATCGATCCCCCGAGGAATTCGTTCTTGGCAACTTGCTGGGTGATGGTCGAGGCACCCTGACGCGACCCTCCCTGAGAGTTGGAGAGCAGCGCTCGTGCAATCGCGCGCAGGTTGACCCCATCGTGGCTCATGAACACGTCGTCTTCGACGGCGAGAATGGCGGCGATCACCCCGCTCGGAACGCTCGAGATCACCGTGCGCTGGGCGTTCTCACGTTGGAACGCCCCGATCTGCAGACCGTTCACGTCATAGACGGTGCTGCGCTGTGCGAGACCACTGAACTGATACAGCCCGACGGGAACTTCGCGGTGGGCATTGAGCGCTCCCCAAGCGCGCGGGGCCATCAGGGTGACGAGCGAGGTAATCGCGAGCGCCCCCGCCACGATGACGATTGCCAGCCGCTGGAACAGCCTGAATGAGGGGTTCACAACGTCATCAAGGCTACTCTGCGCCCATGAGTTCTTCGGTTCAGTTCCCCATCAAGCCATTCCGTTTCGGCATCCAAGCACACGGAGCTCCAGATGCTGCGACCTGGGTCGCACTCGCCAAGCGCGCCGAGGCGAACGGCTTCGATGCGCTCACGATGCCGGATCACTTCACCGATCAACTCGCACCGGTGCCCGCACTCATGAGTGCGGCGGACGCGACGAAGAACCTGCGCATCGGCGCGCTCGTGTGGGACAACGACTACAAACATCCAGTCGTGCTCGCCAAGGAAGTCGCCACGATGGACGTCCTCAGTGGTGGTCGCGTGGAGCTCGGCATGGGCGCCGGATGGATGGTGAGTGACTACGAGCAGGCCGGCATGCCGTATGACTCCCCTGGCGTGCGCATCGACCGCATGATCGAGGGCATCGAAGTGATGCGCCAGTGCTTCGCAGAGG
>JALRJT010000088.1 GCA_023254985.1 Ilumatobacteraceae bacterium
ACTACGAGATTTCTTGGACGCGAACCGTTACTTCTGGTTCAGCGCGCTCGACGAACGTTGACCTTTGACCACGCAAATTTGAGGATCACTCCAAAGATCGCAGCGACCACCAACCACTGGAAGATTCCGACAAATTCACCAACTCGGTCCCACTGGTCGCCGAGCACCGCGCCTGCACCGATGAGTGCGATATTCCACACCGCACTTCCAATCGCCGTCAGCGTGATGAACGGAACGAACTTCATACGTCGAAATCCCGCGGGGATCGACACGAGGGAGCGAATCAGCGGAACACACCGACCGACGAGCACCGCCACGTTGGATCGACGGTCAAACCATTCTTCGGCCCGCACCATGTCGGATTCCTTCACGCCGAACCACTTGCCAAAGCGCACGACGAAAGTGTGAATTCGCTCGGGACCAATCGCTGCGGCGATTGCGTACAGCACGAGTGCGCCGACGACGGAACCGATCGTGGATGCCACCACCATCACGACGACCGAGCCGTCACCCCGTCGTGCGACGAACCCGGCGAACGGGAGCACGATCTCAGAGGGAATCGGCGGGAACAAGTTCTCGGCGATGACGAGCAGAGCTACGCCGAGATAACCGAGGGATTCGATGACGTCCTGGACCCAGGACGCAAGATTGCTCAGCACTGACTCAGTCTTGCCGATCTAGCGACTGAGTTCTTTGCGATTCTTGATCTTGGCCGCTCGATAGTCCTTATTCATGAGCGCAATCACGTCGATCGAGATCTCCTTAGGGCAGGCGGCCGAGCACTCGCCGTGGTTCGTGCACGACCCGAAGTACTCATCCATCGTCTCGACCATGGCTTCAGTGCGCTTGTAGCGCTCTGGCTGGCCCTGCGGGAGGAAGTTCAAGTGCGAAATCTTCGCCGCGGTGAACAGGTTTGCCGCACCGTTGGGGCATGCTGCGACGCATGCGCCACAGCCGATGCACTGGGCGGAGTCCATCGCCGCATCGGCGACGGGCTTGGGGATCGGAATCAGGTTGGCGTCCGGTGCACCACCCGTTGGTGCGGTGATGAAACCACCGGACTCGACGATGCGGTCGAACGCACTGCGATCGACCATCAGATCCTTGATCACCGGGAACGCCGTCGCACGCCACGGCTCGATAACGATCGTGTCGCCACTGGAGAACGAGCGCATGTGCAGCTGGCACGTCGTGGTGGCTTTCTTCGGACCGTGCGCCACTCCATTGATCATGAGCGAGCACGTGCCGCAGATTCCTTCACGACAGTCGTGGTCGAACACGACCGCTTCTTTGCCGTCGTTGATCAGGCGCTCGTTGAGCACGTCGAGCATCTCGAGGAAGGAAGCCTCATCGCTGATTTCTTCGATCGTGTAGATCTCGAAGTGTCCGGCGTCCTGAGGACCCTTCTGTCGCCACACCTTGAGCGTGAGATTCTTCAAGTGGCTCACTTGTAACTCCTCGTCGCGAGATGAGCGTTTTCGAACACCAGTTCCTCAGTGTGACGGTTCGGCTTCATCGCATCCCCCGTCCACTCCCATGCAGCCACGTGGCAGAAGTCGTCGTCGTTGCGCTGGGCTTCGCCGTCTTCGGTTTGGTACTCAGAACGGAAGTGCGCGCCGCAACTCTCCTCGCGGGTGAGTGCGTCCTGGCACATCGCCATACCGAGCTGGAAAAAGTCATCCACGCGACCAGCCTTCTCGAGGGTCTGATTGGTCGACTCGCCGTCACCGGTGACGCGCAAGTCGGTCTTGAACTCCTGATACAGCGCTGGCAGGTCGGAGAGTGCCTTCTGCAGGCCTTCCTTCGTGCGCTCCATGCCGCAGTAGTCCCAGATGATGCGACCGACTTCGCGGTGGAAGAGGTCGGGCGAACGGGTGCCCTTGATGTCGAGGTAACCCTGA
>JALRJT010000015.1 GCA_023254985.1 Ilumatobacteraceae bacterium
GCGGACAACGCGGGACATCCCGGACACATTTTCAATCTCGGACATGGTGTCCAACCTGATGCGAATCCTGGTGCGCTTGCCGCGGTCGTCAAGCACGTCCATGCCGTGACGGGAGCACGATAACCATGGCCAAGATCGGCGTCCTCTTGATGGCGTACGGCACGCCGCGCAGCCAGGAAGAAATCCTCCCCTATTACACGGACATTCGTCGTGGCCGTGCACCGACTCCCGAGCTCCTCGCAGAGTTGACCGCGAGATACGACGCAATTGGTGGAATCTCTCCGCTTGCTCAGCGCACTGAGTCACAGCGAGACGAGCTGCAACGCCAACTCGATGCGATTGAGCCCAATCGGTATTCGGTGCGCCTCGGCTTGAAACACGCACACCCGATGATCGAAGAAGCCGTCGCGGATTTTGCTCGAGATGGATTCACCTATCTCGTCGCCCTCGTACTTGCACCCCACTATTCCTCGTATTCGATCGGGCAATACGTGGGGCGGGCTCGCGAAGCCGCCACTCCACACGGAATCACCGTGAGCGGCATCGACTCATGGGCCACTGAACCAGCATTCGTCGACTTCCTTGCACGTGACATGAAAGCAAGGCTCGACTCGATGCCGAGCGACACCCGCGTACTCTTCACTGCGCACTCACTACCGCAGCGCATCATCGATGGTGGCGATCCATACCCGAATGAATTGCGCGCAACAGCCGAGGCTGTGGCCGCACGGGTTGGTCTGCGCGAAGGAGATCAATGGTCGATCGCGTGGCAGTCGGCTGGCCGAACGCCCGAGCCATGGATCGGTCCCGACATCCTCGCAGTCATCGACGAGTGCGCAGACGCACGGACGACATCGGCCGTTCTCGTCAGTGCGTGCGGCTTCGTCGCCGACCATCTCGAAGTGCTCTACGACCTCGATATCGAAGCCAAGGCGCATGCTGCACAGCGCGGTCTCGCCTTCGACCGCACTGCATGCGTCAACGACGACACCGAGGTCTTGCGAGCGCTCGCCCGTCGCGTGACCGCTGCGCACGCATGACTGCCGATTCCAATCACAAGTCCCATGTCGTCATCATTGGTGGCGGTATCACTGGCCTCGCTGCTGCGGTTGAGCTGGTCACCTCAAAACCTGGCGTTTCCATCACGATCCTCGAACGTAACGACCGCGTTGGGGGCGTGATCCAGGCTTCACCGTTTGCGGGACTCCCCTCAGTGGATGAGTCCGCCGATGCGTTTCTCCTTCGTTCACCCGCGGCACTCGAGCTCGCCAAGCTCGTTGGACTCGGCGATGATCTGGTCCATCCCTCCACTGGTGAGGCATACATCTGGCACGACGAACTCCAAGAAATTCCCGCCCACACCGTCCTCGGCGTTCCGGCATCGTTGCGATCGATCTGGTCAACCCCGATCTATTCACCGCGCGGAAAATTGCGCGCGTCGATCGAGCCGCTGTTGCCTCGGAGTCGAGGGCGGTCGAGTTCCTCGCTTGGTGAGGCGATTCGTGCTCGATGCGGCGACGAAGTTCTCGAACGCGTCGTCGATCCGCTGGTTGGAGGGATTTATGCCACCGACACCGACGCGTTCAGCGTGCACAGCATGCCTCAACTCGACGAGCTCATCGCTGGTCGCGGCAGTTTGATGGCGGGGGCCCGCCACATGTTGTCGACACGCCACGATGCAGGACCGGTCTTTGGCGCTCCTCGCGGGGGAATGTCCTCGCTCGTCACCGCAACCGCCGACTTCGTTCGCTCTCGAGGTGCGACAATCCGACTCAACGCTCCCGTGAACGACATCCGACGGAATGATTCGGCTCAATACGTCGTCGTTGGAGCACACGGCGAACTCGTCGCCGACTCGGTGATCGTCGCAACTCCTGCCAAGCACTCCGCGCCATTCCTACGCACGCTCAGTGTCGAGGCAAGTGAGATGCTTGCTTCGCGCGAGCACGCGAGCATCGTGATGGTGACGCTTGCGGTCCCGCGACAACAGTGGCCCGAGTGGCTGACTGGAAGTGGATACCTCGTCACGAAGCCAAAGCAGACTGCGATCACCGCAGCATCGTTCGCATCGAACAAGTGGGCACACCTTCGCGGTGATGACGACGCCATGATCCTGCGGGTGTCTCTCGGTCGGGATGGGATGCCGATGCACCATCACGACGACGAAACGCTCGTTCGACTCGCACTGGCCGATCTCAATTGGCACCTTGACTGCGACCTTGAGCCACATGCGCAACGCGTGACGAGATGGGTCGAATCGTTCCCGCAATACCGACCGGAACATGAAACGAACGTCGCGCGACTCGACTCTCTTATCCTGCGCGATGCTCCCGGAGTCATCCTCGCCGGAGCGAGTTACCGCGGAATCGGAATCCCGGCATGCATTGCCGATGGTCGACGCGCTGCGCGACTCATCGCGGACCGTGTGACGTCGTGAAGCGCAACGACCTCCCGACGCTTGCTGCAGCGAGCCTCACAGGGGCGCTCGTCGCGTTCGCGCTTCCCCCATGGGGATGGTGGCCACTCGCACTCATCGGAGTTGCGTTGTTCGTTCGCATCATGACGACGTCGGTTTCCTCTTCACCACGCGCTCGATTTGCGCTTGGTTTCGTCTTCGCCGCGTCGTGGTTTGCTCCTGGCATGGGCTGGATGTGGTTCCTCACCGCCCCTGGATACATCATCGCCGTCGTCCTCTTCTCCGCGTTCCACGGCTTCGCATCAATCGTCGGCACACGCGCACGGTTTCCAATCGTCGGTCTTGTCCTTGCTCACACGCTCGCCGAGACCTTACGCATGTCGTTCCCCTTTGGCGGAGTTCCACTCGCGTCATTGGCGATCGCAACTGCGTCGTCACCACTTGCGGAGCTCAGTCGTTTGAGTGGACCACTGTTCGTCACACTCGTCGTTTGGATCCTCGGCGCGATGATTGCGACGTCGACACGTGCGACATGGGCGCGCAATGTCGTCGCTGGACTGTCACTGGTTGCTGCGCTCCTCGTCATCACACACGTCGGCCCGCACGCACACAACCTTGACATCTCCAAGCGAATTGCTGCCGTCCAGGGTGGTGGCCCTCAGGGAACGCTCGCGATCAATACGAACCCACGCGACGTTGTCGAACGTCATCTTGCGGCCACGAAATCCATCGACGACAGCAGCCTTGACATGGTGATCTGGCCAGAGAACGTGATTGACGTTGACGACTTCTATTCGAGCGTCGAGCGGGAAGAGATCGCCGCCGAAGCAAGTCGGCTCTCGGCACCGTTCGTCGTCGGCATCACCGAAGACGTCGATCGTCGATACTTCACCAACGCTCAAGTCGTCGTCAATGTGGACGGAACACTCGCAGATCGTTACGACAAAGTGCGCAGGGTTCCGTTCGGTGAATTCGTTCCGCTGAGGGGATTGCTCGAGTCGCTGGGTGCGCCCGTGGACAGGATCCCTCGTGATGCCCAGGCTGGCGACACGCCAGCATCACTTCGCGTCGGCGACACGACTGCCGGAGTCGTCATCAGCTGGGAAGTGTTCTTCTCCGGACGCGCCAACGAAGGAGTCGAGCGCGACGCGACGTTCATCATCAATCCAACGAACGGGTCGAGTTACATGGGGACCATCCTGCAAACGCAACAGATCGCATCTTCTCGCTTGCGAGCGATCGAACAAGACCGATGGCTCGTGCAGGTTTCACCAACTGGATTCTCGGCATTCATCGAACCTGACGGCACGGTCCACGACCGCACAGGGGTCAGCGAGCAGCGTGTGATCGTGCGGGACGTCCCGCTCCGAACCGGACGGACGCTCTACTCACGTCTCGGCGACCTCCCACTCATCATCGGTATCGTTGCCGTGCTTCTTGCTCTGCTCTATTCGTCACGCAGGTCGCGCGCGTGACGATCACCATCGCCAATGACGTCATCGCCCTGAGCGTCGAACCCTCTGCGGGCGGACGAATTTCGTCGTTGTTGATCGCGGGTCGAGAGCGACTCGTCGTCGATCGATCTCGTGGACCGATCGGTTGGGGTTGCTACGTGATGACTCCGTGGGCTGGCCGTATGCGACATGGCGAGCTCACGTTTAATGGATCGAACTACCACGTTCCGTGTGACTTGCCACCCCACGCAATTCATGGCACGGCCTATGAGGCGTCGTGGGTAGTCGAGGAAGTTACTTCGACCTCTCTCGTGCTCAGCTACCCGATCGGTTCGCCATGGCCATTCACAGGAAACGTACGCCACGAGATCTCACTCGATCACGACACGATCGGACTCACCCTCGAATTACACGCAGCAGACACCATGCCCGCACAAGTTGGATGGCATCCATGGTTCGTACGACCTGCACACGTCGAACATTCGTTCCGCGCGATGTACGTGAGAGGGAGCGATGGAATTCCGACGGGAGAACTCATCGAGCCCACTCGTGGTCCACACGATGACTGCTTCGTTGATGCACTCACGACGCCACAAGTCATCTTCGACGATGGAGTGTCGCTCGAATTACACAGTGATTGCTCCCACTGGGTGGTGTACGACGAACAGACACATGGACTGTGTATCGAACCGCAATCGGGGCCGCCGAATGGTGTCAACGATTCTCCGGAGATCGTGATGGCCCAGTCGTCACTTCTTCGCACCTTCGACCTGACGTGTGTTGGTTATCCACAGATAGGCTGACTTTCTTATGCGGCCTCCGCTTGACCCCAACGGGCCGCTGCGTATCGCCTACCTGACATACCGAGGCAAGCCACACGTCGGCGGGCAGGGTGTGTACACCCGTCACCTCACCAAGGCCCTCGTCGATCTTGGGCACCACGTCGAGGTCTACGCCGGTCAGCCTTACCCGATCCTTGACCCGCGCATCCCCCTGCACAAGTTGCCGAGTCTCGACATCTTCAACGACCTCTATCCAGGTCGCTTTCCTGCCTACTGGGAGATCAAGTCGTGGCCTGATGCAGTCGAAGTGTTGCAGTTCCTGAAGGGAACCTTTGGTGAGCCTCGTGCGTTCAGCATCCGCGCTCACCGAGCACTCGCCGCACGGGTCAACGACTTCGACCTCGTGCACGACAATCAATGCCTCGGATACGGGATTCAAGACATTGAAAAGTTGTTCCCCACGATCGTCACACTGCATCACCCAATTACCAAGGACCGCAAGCTCGAGATGGACCATGCCCCGAACTTCTGGAAGCGCAGGGCAATCGGTCGCTGGTACTCGTTCGTCAACATGCAGGGCAAGGTTGCCTCGAGCATGCCGCGCGTCGTCGTCGTGAGCGAGAACTCGATCAACGACATCCACGAGGACATGAAGGTGTCGATGGATCGCATGCGACTGGTTCCGGTGGGGGTCGATCCGGATTTGTTCACCCCCAAGCCACACATTGCACGCAAGCCAGGGCACCTCATCACGACCGCATCTGCCGATGTCGCACTGAAGGGTTTGTCATACCTCCTCGAAGCACTTGCCAAGTTGCGCACGGAGCGCGACGTCCACCTCACGATCATCGGCAAGCCACGCGAAGGCGCGAGTATGGATCTGATTAGGTCACTCGGTCTCCTCGACTGCATTTCTTTCGTCTCGGGAGTCACCGACGAACGCATCGTCGAGCTGTATGCAGAGAGCGAGTTGGCCGTCGTGCCAAGTCTCTACGAAGGCTTCAGCCTCCCTGCGATCGAAGCAATGTCGACTGGTGTCTGCCTCGTCGCGACGACTGGTGGCGCACTGCCCGAGGTCACCGGGCGTGACGGTGACACGGTGTTGTCGTGCCCAACTGGAGACGCCGATGCGCTCGCCGCAGCCATTCGTCGAGGACTCGACGACGAAGAATTGCGCACTCGTGTCGGACAGGCGGGACGCCAACGTGTCGTCGAGCGCTGGAGTTGGCGCCACTGCGCCTCGCTCACGGTCGATCAATACCGCGAAGTCCTCGCCATGCCCCACAATGTCGCCAAGTTGGCGCGCCGAAGGGGCTGATTTTCGTGCTGACGATTCGCTTCGACCAACTTCGCCTGCGCAAGGGCGACCGAGTTCTCGATGCTGGTGCGGGCTTCGGGCGTCACGCGTTCGAGGCCGCGCGCCGTGGCGCCAAGGTGGTCGCCCTCGACTACGCAGCAGACGAAGTCGTCTCCACGAGAGCAACCTTTGCGGCAATGTTCGAAGCGGGTGAGATTGAAGCGGAAAACTTGACGGGCGTCATGCGTGGCGATGCGACAAAGTTGCCCTTCCCCGACAACACGTTCGACGCGATCGTTACCTCTGAGGTGCTCGAACACATTCAAGACGACGTTCGTGCAATTGGCGAGTTCGCTCGTGTGCTCAAGCCAGGTGGAGTACTTGCTGCGACGGTTCCATCGTGGTTCCCGGAGAAGATCAACTGGATGCTGTCGGATGAGTACCACGCGCCATTCGTACCTGGTGGGCATGTTCGTATCTACAGTTCGACTGAACTGAAGGCCAAGGTGCGGGCGAGCGGACTGACTATCCGAGCAGAGCACCGTGCTCACGGACTGCACTCGCCGTATTGGTGGTTGCGGTGTGCGGTCGGCCCGGCACGTGAAGACAACCGGTTCGTAAACGCCTACAAGCGCTTTCTTGAATGGGACATCATCGCTGCGCCGCGACTGACTCGAACCTTGGAGCGCATCCTCGCTCCCGTCCTTGGCAAGAGTTACATCGTGTACGCAACGAAACCATCTAGAGGATCGACGCAATGACGATGCTCGGACTCCAGAACGATCGCCTTGAGGCCATCATCACGCACGATGAGTTGATGGCAACGGCGCGCTCAATTGCGTCACTGCAGTTGCCAAACGGCATGATCCCCTGGTTCGAAGGTGGTCATTGTGACCCGTGGAATCACGTCGAAACGGCGATGGCTCTCGACGTCATGGGCTTCCACAACGAGGCGCAGCGTGCATATCGCTGGCTCTCGCTCGCCCAGCGCAATGACGGCAGTTGGCACAACTATTACCTCCCCGACGACAGCCTTGAAGACGCCAAGCTCGACACCAACGTGTGTGCATACGTCGCCACTGGTGTCTGGCACCACTGGCTGTGCACCGACGATCTCGGATTCGTCGCCCTGATGTGGCCAACGGTGAAGCGTGCGCTCACGTGGGTCCTCGAGATGCGCAAGCCGGACGGGACGATCCTGTGGGCACGGGAAGTTGACAGCAAGCCCTGGGACTATGCGTTGTTGACCGGATCGTCCTCGATTCGTCACGCTCTGCACTGTGGAGCGAACTTGGGTGCACTCCTCGGCGAGCATCAGCCCGCCTGGCGTACCGCTGCCGATGCGATCGACATCGCGATCAACACCAACCAAGGTGCCTTCGAGCCGAAAGACCGTTGGGCGATGGACTGGTACTACCCCGTCCTCACTGGTGCAACGACAGGAGTAGACGCCAAGGAGCGTCTGCGCTCCAAGTGGGACGAGTTCGTCATTGAGGGTCGAGGAGTTCGATGCGTCAACGACGAAGACTGGGTGACGGCTGCCGAAACCGCCGAGTGTTCTCTCGCCCACGCGGCTGCAGGCGACATCGAGCGCGCCAAAGAACTCCTGCTCTGGACACGCGCGCACCGCACGGAAAGCGGCGCATATTCGACCGGGATCGTCTACCCGAACCGGATCGTGTTCCCCGCCGACGAGTGCAGCGCATACACCGGAGCGGCAATCATCTTGGCTGCTGACGCTATCGCCAACGCGACTCCGGCAAGCGCGATCTTCCTCGACTCAGCCGTCATCGACTAAGCGACATGCGTTACGTTCCGCTTGAAGACGAGGCGGCTCGCGCGATGCCTGAGCTCGCATCGTGGACGGTTGCCGAAAAGACGATCTCGCGTGAGTTCAGGCTGCGAAATTTTGCCGTCATCGCCGACTTCATTCGCGATGTGATCGAGGCGTCAGAGCGACTCAATCATCACCCCGAGCTCGACATTCGCTATCCGAATGCAGTACTCGTTCGAATGAGCACCCATGTGGTTGGTGGACTCTCGAACGCGGATGTCACTCTTGCGACCGAAATCGAATCGATTGCGCAGCGCTACTAGTCGAGCAGTTACGCGACTCGTTGCAGGACGCGCAACGAACCGGTAATCGAAATCTCGCGAAACTTTCCTGACTCAAGCGCGGGGAGATAGATCTCCTCATACGGGGCGAGTCCCCCATCTGCGGGATCCGTGAACACGTCATGGATGGCAAAAATTCCGTCATGTGCGACGTGTTCGTGCCAGGCGGCGAAGTCTGCACGAGCGATCTCGCGACCATGCCCGCCGTCGATGAACAGAAACGAGATCTTCGATGCCCACGATGCGCCAAGTGACGCCGAATCGCCGACAACAGCACGCACTGTGTCGGTGAGCCCCGCGCGCGTCATCGTGTCGTTGAAGAACGGCAACGTATTGATTCGACCCGTCGATGGATCCACCACGGTGTCATCGAACCACTCCCAGCCGGGTTGGTTCTCCTCCGAACCCCCATGGTGATCAACGGCATACAACGTGACTCCGCACGACCGAGCTGCCGCCCCAACCCACACAGTGCTTCGGCCGCAATACGACCCGACCTCTACCATGTCGAGCGACGGAACGTTTCTTCCTGCGAGCATCGCCGCATCGAACAGGGCATCGCCCTCGTCTGACGGCATGAAACCTTTGGTTGCGAGGGCGACCTCGCGAAGCCCTGGGTCGATCATCCGTCGTTGACGCCAAGAAGCGCGTTCGCTTTGGCAACGCGCCCGAGCCAATGTGCGCTCGGCTTCGGCGTGCGAACCTGTGTCGAGCGATCCACGGCGCACAGTCCGAAGATCGGCGCATATCCGCGCGTCCATTCGAAGTTGTCCATCAACGTCCAGTAGGTGTACCCGCGAATGTCGATCCCGTCGGCAATGCAGTTCAACACTCCGTCAAGTGCGTCATGGACGAATTCGATGCGCTCACGATCATCAGTTGCGGCAACACCGTTTTCCGTGACGATGAGCGGAACGTGGTCCGTTTGCTCCCACGCACGTCGAATGCACGCTTCGAGAGCCGACGGGCGGAATTCGTATCCCATGATCGTGAGCCGCATGTCGGGCGTCGGCTTCGTTCGACCGTCCTTGTCCATGATCTCTCGCGTGTACGTCTGAACACCGAAGAAGTCGTCGCCCTTGGCGACCTCGAGAAAGGGGTCCTCGAGTCCGGCCCAGGCGCGATCTCGGTGTGCTGCCGCCTTTGCGAGCTCGTCTTCGTTCGAGCCGACGATTGTGTATTCCTGCATCGCCAGGGTAATTCCGAGCGGTGCGCTCGAAATCGACTTCACGGCGTCACGTGACTTGCGGTGAGCATCGCAGAAGACTTCATTCGCCTTCAGGCGCAAATCACGGTCCTTCTTCCCAGGCGGAAATTCACCGAGGAGATATCCGATGGTTGAGACCATGTTCGGTTCATTGATCGTGCACCACATGCCAACCTCGTCACCGAGTCCTCGCGCGACCATGTCAGAGAATCGACCAAAGAGATCCGCCGTGGTGGCGTTGCCCCAACCACCCATTGCCGCCACCCAGCGTGGCGTCGTGAAGTGATGGAGTGTGACGACCGGAGTGATGCCGTTGTCTCGGCAACACTGCACCATCTTCTTGTAGTGGGTGATAGCTGCCTGGGAGAACTCGCCGTCTTCAGGCTCGATGCGACTCCACTCCACACTGAAGCGATACGTGTTGAAGCCCCACGACTTCATCATCGCGATGTCGTCGGGATACCGATTGAAGTGATCACACGTGTCTCCGCTTGGCTCCACACATGGACTTCCCGGCGTGTGCTCCCAATCCCACCAGTCGTTGTTCCAATTATTTCCCTCGACCTGATGGGCGGCGGTCGCCGTTCCCCAAGTGAATCCCTGAGGAAATGCCTTCGATTTCTGTGTCGCCATGCGTGGCACGCTAGCGCACCGTGCATTCAGCTTCAGATGCTGGCAACATGGATGAGTGCCAAGCCCACTCGAAGATCTCGTCACACTTCTCGACTTGGAAGCAATCGAGGTCAACATCTTTCGTGGTCAATCGCCTGACGAGAATCGCCAGCGTGTGTTCGGCGGACAAGTAGCTGGTCAAGCACTCGTCGCAGCAACTCGCACCATTGATGAACCCGACCGGATGGTGCACTCGTTGCACGCTTACTTCCTGCGCTCGGGCGACCCCGGCGTGCCGATCCTGTACGAAGTCGACCGACTTCGCGACGGTAAGAGTTTCTCTACTCGTCGAGTGGTAGCGATCCAGCACGGAAAGCCGATCTTCAATCTGCAGGCAAGTTTCCAGAAGATCGAGGCCGGTCTCGAATATCACATCACGATGGACCCGACGACTCCAACACCAGAGACGCTCCCTGATTTCAAAACGCGCATGGAGCCGTACAAGGAGCTCCTTGGCGACTGGTACGACAGACCTCGACCGATCGACCAGCGGTACGTCGACGGAGATCCGTTTTCACGAAAGGGAAATCCCCGTCCAGGTCAGCGCGTATGGATTCGTGCCGACGGCACTCTCCCCGACGATCCTGTGTTGCACTCCTGCATCCTCACCTATGCGAGCGACATGACCCTTCTCGACACCGCCCTCATGCCACACGGAATCGGGTGGTCCGACGGATCGGTGCAGATGGCAAGCCTCGACCATGCGATGTGGTTCCATCGGCCGTTCCGTGCGGACCAATGGATGCTGTATCAGCAGACCTCGATCTCGACGTCCAACGCACGAGGTCTTGCCGAGGGGCACATCTTCACTCAGGACGGCCTTCTGGCAGTGACCGTCGTCCAGGAGGGACTCACCAGACTCGTTGCAAAGTCCTGACCGACGGTCAGCGACGCGAGTCCATGAACATCCCGCGCAGAGCGGTGAAGTTCTCGACGCAGTGACCCGCACCCAAGACCACAGCCTCAAGTGGCTGGGGCGACATGTTCACCGGCACCTTGGTGTCGCGCTCGATTCGCTGGGCAAGCCCACGCAACATCGAGCCGCCACCGACCAGATACATGCCGCGAGTCAAGAAGTCCTGAGACAACTCTGGCGGCGCCACTGCGAGGCATCGAATGACCGAGTCGACCATCTGTGTGACGACGTCTTCGATCGCCTCACGAATTTCCTGGGGCGTCAAGATGACGGTCTTTGGCAGACCGCTCACGAGATCGCGACCTCGCACCTCTGCATCACGTTCACGCGGAGTTGGCATCGCACTGCCAATCGACTTCTTGATCTCCTCAGCAGTTCTCTCACCGATTGCCAATCCATGCTCGCGACGTACGTGTGCCTGAATCGCTGCATCGATATCGAATGAACCGACACGCACTGCTTCAAGTGCGACGATTCCACCGAGGCTGATGACAGCTGTCTCGGTCGTCCCACCACCGATGTCAATCACCATATTTCCGACCGGCTCGTTGATCGGAAGGTCGGCACCGATTGCTGCAGCCATCGGTTGCTCGAGCAGCTGCGCATCAGCTGCACCCGCGCGACGCGTCGCATCCGTCACCGCGCGACGTTCGACCTCGGTGATTGCCGACGGAACGCAAATCAGCACCTTGGGTCGTGAAAAACGAGAAACACCTGCACGCTGGAGGAGGAGGCGAATCATCTTTTCGGTGATCTCGAAGTCAGTGATCGCCCCGCCACGCAGCGGCCTGACCGCGACGATGTAGCCAGGGGTCCTGCCGATCATCCCGGACGCCTCTTCTCCCGTGGCCAATACCTCGCCCGTACGCCTATTGACCGCGATCACCGACGGCTCGTTGATCACGATCCCCTTGCCTTGCATGTACACGAGGGTGTTGGCGGTCCCGAGGTCGATCGCGAGGTCACGTGCCATGGTTAATCACGCCCCTGACGCTCTCGTGACTCACGCAGTTGCTGGCGCAGGTGTGCCCGCGAGTCATCGGATAGTGCGTCGAGGTGTCGATGGAACGCGTCCATTCCGTTCGTCCTCGTCGGCGGTGGCGCATCTTGATAAACGAGATATGCAAGCACTAGTGCTGACACGACGGAGATGAGAGCAAAAAAAATCGTGACGGCACCGAATGCGAACATCATGAGTGGCTCTCGTTGTTCAAATTCGTGACATCAGTGATGTGTTGTGCACCATGTGCCCAGTCAGATCCTTCGCCCCACTTCTCACGTTTCCAAATTGGAACCGTCGCCTTCAGCGCATCGATTCCGAAGCGAGCCGCTTCGAATGCCTCTGGCCGATGTGGTGCAGACACGACGACGAGGACGGACGATTCGCCGAGCTTGAGTTCACCCACGCGATGCACGAGTGCAATCCGCCCCAAGTCAGACCAGGTGCGACGCATTTCGTTCGCGATCTCGAGACACTTCGGGACGACTTGTTCGTCGTATGCCTCGTATGTCAACGTCGTGACGTCAGATCGTCCTTCAGAATGATCGCGAACTGTTCCAGAAAACACAACGACTGCGCCACAGCGCGGGAGGACCGACCAGTCGTAGAGTTCTCCAACCCTCAACTCATCACTCGTCAACTCAATCAGCGTCTCTCCGTTGTCGAAGAAGCGTCGGCTGGTCACACGCAAAGCGTACCTGAGTATCGCGACGACACTTCGCCGTGGCACTTGACTAGCCTCTCGCACGTGTCGCCCGATGATGACGAACTCGGTGAACATTTCTTCAATGCACCCCTTCCGCCGTACGAGCGCGCCTGGGTTCATCCGAGTGAGCGTGCACAAGGCGCCGAACTTCAAGATCCGTCGTGGTTCGACCGATCTTCCGGTCGAACGCTCGCCTTATTCAGCATTCTCACCGGACTGACTACCTCACTTGTCTTGCTGGTAGTCGCGCTGCCTGGATCTGGAAACAGCCCAGCACCTGACGCGATTCCAGTCACCTCAGAAGAGCGCCAGTCGCCCGTGAATGTCGACCCAACAACAGTTCCGATCGCAGCAGCCCTAACCGAATCGGGGCTCCTGATCTCCGTGCTCAACGGCGCCACAGTCGGCCAGACAGTGCACGTTGCCACTCCTGAGGCAGCCGAATTCGACGCAGTCGTGATTGACGTCGAGCCGACTCTCGGAGTCTCGATGCTGAAGGTCATCGACCCCGTCTACGCAAAGAGTCGACTGGCGGTGACACCGGTCTCCGATGACGAGATACAGCCAGGAGCCCCAGTATGGGTCGCAACTGCAGCGTTTGGCATCGAACTCAGTCACATCAGTTCATCTACCCCGGGAACAAGCGGGACGCACATCCCCCTCGAACCATTCTCTAGTTCTCACCACGGTGGAACCGTGTTCACTAGCGACGGCTCGTTGATCGGGTGGTGTGTCGAACGCGACGGAAGGCATTGGTTGCTCTCGGCAAACGTTGCGCGGTCCGCGGTCCTTAGGCTGGAATCCGATGTCGTTCAACCCTGACGAGTCACCGTTCCCCGGAATGCCCTTCTTTGGCGATCTCGCCAAACAGTTGTCGAGCCAGGGTCCGTTGCAGTGGGATGTCGCTCGTCAAGTTGCCCTCATGACTTCCACGGAAGGGTCGAACAACGAGTCGAACGTTGACCCAGCCAGCCGGGTCGCCTTCGAACGCCTCCTTCCGATCGCCGACCAACGGGTGCGTGATTTCACAGGCCTTGCAACTGCACCACTCGGAGCACCGCCCAAGGTTGAGGTCGTGAATCGCTCGATGTGGACGCACCACACGCTCGCCGCATATCGCCCAATGTTCACGGAACTCGCACAGTCACTTACCTCGTCGTCCGTCGAATCCACTGACGCCGATCCAATGGCCCAAATGATGTCGTCGATCAACAAGATGATGGGCCCCGCGATGATGGGCATGTCCGTCGGCACGATGATCGGGCAACTCGCCCTCCGTTCGTTCGGCCAATACGACCTTCCCCTACCCCGTGAGTCACAGAATCAAGTTCTCATCGTCGCACCAAATGTCGAGCGCTTCGCAAGCGACTGGAGCATCACGCCGGACGACATGCGCATGTGGGTACTCATCAGCGAACTCACGTCACACGCGGTTCTCACCATTCCACACGTCCGCGACACCATTTCTGCTGCCGTTCGTCACTACATTGCCGGATTCTCACCGAACCCGAACGCGTTGATGGAACGCCTCACGAACATGGATCTCGGCGACAGTGATCCGATGGCGATGATGAACAAGTTCTTCACCGATCCCTCCATCATCCTCGGAGCAGTTCGCTCACCGATGCAGGAGAACCTCGCACCATCCCTCGATGCGATGGTCGCAGCAATCATCGGCTATGTCGATCATGCAGTTGATGGAATCTCTGCGACAGTTCTCGGTGCTGGTACGCAGATCGCCGAAGCCGTCCGACGCCGACGAGTGGAGGCCTCGCCAAGCGACTCCTTCGTCGAACAGCTCCTCGGTCTTCACCTCACGCAGGGACAAGTAGAACGCGGAACCGCCTTCGTGGAGGGTGTCGTAGAACGAGCTGGGAGCGAAGGTCTCGGCCAACTCTTTGTGCGCTCTGGCAACCTACCGACGCCAAACGAGCTTGACGCCCCCGGGCTGTGGCTCGCCCGCATCGCCCTCTAATAGCGCACTGCGTAGTAGATCGCAGCAATGAGTCCGATCGATCCGATTATCGCGAAGCCAACTGCCCCACTTGGCGTCAATCCGACGGCGACGAATCCACCGGCCACCTGCGCGAACTGATTCCGAGTCTCGTAACGCGCAAACGCACGAGAACGATTTGCGTCTGGCGCACGAGTTTGAAGAATGGAATCAAAGGCTAATTTTCCGAGTGCGCCGACGGCATAGGTCACGCCAGTCAGCACGATTCCTGCGGTGATGCTCCCCACATAGGCGCACACGAGGCCAACGACAGCGACGATGACGAGAGCAATTTCAAGTACCACGTGTTCGCGAAGCACTCGTCGCACCAACCCACCGATCGAATTTGCAATCAACGTCGAGAGGGACCCAATACCCAAGGCGAGTGCGAACCACGCGGTTCCCGCCTTCTCCGTGCGCAACCAGAACGCAAGATGGAAGAATAAAAAGCCATTCGCTACCCGAAGAGCAGCCATCGCCATCGCGGCTCGAACGATCGACGGTGAGTGGAGTTCGTTCCGCTCCAAGTCCGACTCCGGGCCTCGCGCTCCTGCGATTCCCCGTGGAAGAGACAACGCGAGAATTCCCGCCAACACGAAACACATAGCCGCGAAACTAAGCGAAAGCCGTGAACTGATTAGTTGCAGTAGTGCTGCAGGACCACCAGCAACAATCCCCACGATGCCAGTGAGACGACCGATCTGGCCGTTCGCAGCCATCAACTCATCTGAAGGCGCCACCGTCGGCATCACCGCTGATCGCGAAACGCCGTACACCTTGGCGAGCACGAGCGCCACGAACATCAGCGCAAAGAGTGACAGCGAATCGATCCACCGCATGATCGCAAACATCAGTCCTGCGCGCGCGATGGAGAGCACGACAATCGTCAGCCGACGTCCACCTGGTACGCGATCGAGAAATGGACCGATGAATCGCGCGAGGATCAGGAATGGTGCGAGGCTAAACGCGAGGAATGCAAGCACCCTTCCCCGAGCAGCATCCGGGCTGACCGACAAGAACATCGAATCGGCAAGCGAGACCGCAAGAGCGGCTTCCCCCGCGACGGTCCAGGTGTGAACACGCTTGAGGCGAGTGAGAGGACTTGCTGGTGGAAGACCGGTAGTAGATCTGACTATGAGGTCAGTTTCTCATACTTGTATCCGAGACCGCGGATGGTCACCACGTTCACCGGATTTGCAGGATCGACCTCGATCTTCGAACGAAGACGTTTGATGTGCACGTCGAGGGTCTTCGTGTCGCCGTAATAATCGGAACCCCACACCCGATCGATCAGGTTCTCGCGGGTCATCACCCTGCCCGCATTCGCCATCAACACGTACAGCAACTCGAATTCCTTCAACGGGAGCTTTGTCACCGTTCCACGAACTGTAACCATGTGTTGTTCGGGGTCAATCTGCACATCGCCAACTCGAACCGTGCCGATACCGACTTCGTCGATTTCGCTCTGTGTCAGTGAGCTGCGACGCAATGCCGCGCGAATCCTGGCGACAAGTTCCCGGAGACGGTAGGGCTTGACGATGTAATCATCGGCACCAACCTCGAGACCGACGACGGTGTCGATTTCAGAGCCCTTGGCCGACACCATGATGATCGGCACCTGACTCTTCTTACGGATCTCGCGACAGACATCGGTCCCCGAAACCTTCGGCAACATCACGTCGAGAAGGATGATGTCTGGCTTCACGGTCTCGAAATTGAGGAGTGCCTCAGCGCCGTCTCGTGCAACTTCCACACGAAAGCCTTCGCGCTGCAGTCCGATGTCGAGTGCCTCAATGAACGCATCCTCGTCTTCAACAATGAAGACAGTCGGAGCGTCCTTGGCTGAGGTCACAGGATGACTTTTGGAGTCTCGCCATCATTCTGACGAGCACGGAAACGTGACGCACCTTTGAGCTCTGGCACCCATCCGGTGAGGATGAAGCGAGTCCGCTCTGCAATGTTCACTGCATGATCGCCAATTCGCTCATAGAAGCGTGAAACGACTGCCAGCTGAACAGCAACTTGAAGATCGATCGCTTCACGAGCATGGCTCTCAAAAATCTCTTGGATGAACTGACGGTGCAGGGCATCGAGGTAACTATCCATGTCGTCGAGTGCGGCAGCTTTTGGCGCATCATTCGTGTTGAAAGCGTCGATCGTTGCAACGTACAACTGCCGAGCCTGTTCACTCATCTTGCTGATCAAGTCACGCAAGACCGGATCGATGTCGTGGCCGTAGATTCGTCGAGCGGCCTTGCAGATGTTCACCGCGAGGTCTGCGGACCGCTCAAGTTCTGCAGAAATCTTGATGATCGACACGAGCTGGCGCAAGTCCCCCGCAACCGGTGACTGTAATGCAAGCTCCTGGAAGCAGAACTCTTCGATCTCAAGTGATCGTGCGTCGATTTCGTCATCTGCCTGAACCAGGTAGTCGGCACCTTCAAGATCTCCGGAGAGGAGCACGTTGGTTGCACGCGGGATGGTGTCGATGACCGTCTGACCGAGGGCCACAACTCGACCCCGCAAGTCCTCAAGTTCCTGGTGAAATGTTTTGCGAAGCTCTTCCATCTCCCTCACCGTATCTCGCGGAAGTTACTTGGGGCTTGCCACAAGGTGACGTCCGCGTGAACAAGGTCAGGAGTCAGCGAACCTGCGTGCGAGTAACCCACGCATGAAGGTCACTCTGAGCGTCGCGGTCAAAACCGGGCGTCCCCTGCCGCGACCACTCGTTCTCTGGACCAAGTGCGTAGTGCGCCACATCATCAGCGAGGAGAAATCCGAGGACCGTATCCAGCCACATTCGATGCTTCGGGTGAGTGAGTGGCACCAACGTCTCTACTCGACCCTTGAGATTGCGCTCCATCATGTCCGCCGAGCCGATCAAATGGAGTGGTTCATCATTGTCGAGCCCATGTTCGAACCGATAGATGCGCGAGTGCTCCAGTTGACGTCCGAGGATCGAGCGGACCGTGATGTTGTCAGAAAGGCCAGTCACTCCGGCACGGAGGCAGCAAATCCCGCGCACGACCAGATTGATGCGAACCCCAGATTGGGACGCTCGATAGAGCGCTTCGATTACATCCGGATCCGAAATGGAGTTCATCTTCATCGTGATACGGCCGAGTTCGCCGAACGATGCTTCCTTGTCGATCAGTTCAATGACTCGTGTCTTGAGTCGATGAGGCGCGACGAGGAGCGATTGATAGTCAGGGGCGTGTGCGTACCCCGTCAGATAGTTGAACAGCTCTGTTGCGTCACGACCGATCTCGGGTTCGCTTGTGAAGTAACCGATGTCTTCATAGATGCGGGCCGTGACCGAGTTGTAGTTACCCGTTCCGATGTGCACGTAGCGTCGGAGTGAACCCGCCTCGCTGCGCACGACGAGGATGCATTTCGCATGGGTCTTCAAGCCGACGAGCCCATACGTCACGTGAACGCCCGCATATTCCAGTTCCTTGGCCCACGAAACATTTCGTGCCTCGTCGAACCTTGCCTTCAATTCCAAGACGACCGCCACCTGCTTGCCGAGTTCGGCCGCTTTGATCAAATGCCGTGCAATCGTCGAATCACCAGACGTCCTATACAGAGTCATCTTGATTGACTGCACCTGTGGATCAAGCGAAGCCTGCTTGACGAACGACTCCACCGACGAGGCGAACGATTCATGTGGGTGATGCACCAACAGCTGTCGCTCACGTATGACATCGAACATTGATCGATGCTCTTCCTCTGCGACGGCCAGGCGTCCGGCCGTCACCGGCGGCCATGGGCGATACCGCAATCTCGGCATGTCAAGCGATGCGAGCTCCGCGAGTGACCCGAGACCGATGACCTCGTCGTGATACGTCACGTCCTCGGCTTCCAATTCGAGTTCCTCGACGAGAAGCTCGCGCATCTCTGCTGGCATTGCACGAGGCACCTCGAGCCTCACCGCGCGACCGAAACGTCGTCGCCGAAGCTCCATCTCGACCGCCGCGAGCAAATCTTCGGCATCCTCATCGTCGAGGGAAAGGTCGGCGTTTCGAGATACACGAAAGACGTAACACTGTTCAACTGTCATCCCCGGGAACAAGTGGTCAAGGTGTGCAACAACCACGTCTTCGATCAAGACAAACGTCTTGGACGAGCCGACCGAGATGAACCGTGGGAAATTCGCCGGCAACTTCACTCGAGCGAATCGTTGTTCTCCGCTGCGCGGATCACGAACAGTGACTGCAAGATTCAATGCAAGGTTGGAGATGTACGGAAATGGGTGAGCCGGGTCTACCGCAAGCGGGGTAAGGATCGGATAGATCCGTTCCATGAATTGGCTTGTCAACTCTGCACGATCGCCCTCTGATAACTGACTCCAGTGAAGGACGAACACACCATTTTCCGCGAGCTCAGGAAAGAGCGACCCTCGAAGAATCTCTTCCTGGGTCGAAGTCAGTGCCTGAACTCGCTCACGGATCTCGACAAGTTGCTGAGCCGGAGTGCGACCGTCGGGTGTCGGTCGATCAACTTCTGCGGCGATTTGATCTTTCAGGGCCGCAACACGAATTTGATAGAACTCGTCCAAATTGGTACTGAAAATGGACACAAAACGACAACGTTCGAGCAACGGAACTTCGACTTCAGTGGCAAGGGACAGCACTCGTGAATTGAAGTCGAGCCAACTCAGCTCTCGATTAATGAAACGCGTGTCGATGGGAGCATCGTAGGAACCAATCGCAGACGACAGCCCGCGACGAAGGAGTTGTCGCCAAGAAATCACGATCTCGCTACCACTCGTTCAACTTCGCGTCGCGCCACGTTCAGACGCGTCGACCCGATGGGGTCAGGCCGACTCGTCGGCCCAGCCGATTTCCCACTCGACGCTGATCCGCTCACGCTCAGCATCGCGGTTCACGCGTTCCTGATTGCGTCGGAACTGAGGGTCGTTGCGGGGCAAGAGAACGAGACGTGCGAGAACACGAGCACGAAATTCCTCAAGAAGGTTCGCGTCGCCGTAATCGCTGTAGACCTCCCAATGAGGAGATACTGGACCCAAATAGACGATGCGCGCGTGTCCGCGCGGCGGCTCGTTCAGTACTGCTGCGTCTGACATGCCCCTCAGGCTACCGCCGGATTTCGACGAGTTCTCCGGGGAATTTACGGCATAAGGACTTGCTAAGAAGTATGACCAAGTCTTCACCATGTGAGCACACATCAATTACGGTGAAACCAACCCCGATGAATGCCAATCGATCGCTGAAATGGATGGATCGCGGTAGTTGCCGCAACTTTCCACCTGCGGTGTTCTTCCCGCAGGACGGAGCTGGTGTCGAGCGTGCCCGCGCAATTTGCGGTCACTGCCCAGTGAGAAATGAATGTTTGGAGTACGCCCTCAAACATCACATCGACCACGGCGTGTGGGGTGGATGCTCAGAACGTGAGCGCCGCCGAATCGCCAAGCGTCGTCGCCTCGAACACACAATCCAGCCAAACTAGGCTCGCCCACGTGGCAACGACTGCGGACGCCCCCACCATCGCCGCGCTCGACATCGGAACGAACAGTTTCCACATGGTGATCGCAAAAGCGGTCTCGAACGGCTTCGAGGTCATCACTCGAGAAAAAGAAACCGTGCGAATTGGCCATGGCGCCGGCGAGATGAAGGAACTTGACCCAGCGGCGATCGACCGAGGGGTTGCTTGCCTCGAACGGATGAGGCATCTCGCAGAATCCCATGGCGCTGAGATGCGAGCAGTTGCCACGAGCGCGATTCGCGAGGCCCGTAACCGCTCCGAGTTCATCAAACGTGCGAAAAAAGAAGCCGGGATTTCGATCGAGACGATCTCCGGAATCGAAGAAGCGCGCCTCATCCACCTTGGCGTGCTGCACGGAATCGGCAACCACGAAGATTCGATGTTCGTCTGCGACATCGGTGGCGGGAGTACGGAGGTTGTCGTCGGCAATGGCGACGAGATGTTGCTTGCACGCAGTTTCAAGATTGGAGCAGTCCGACTCACCGATCGCTTCTTCGGCTCAGCAACCCTCCACCCAAGCGCAGTGCCAAGTTGCCGGGCATTTGTGAAATCGACGCTCATGATTCTCCAATCGGAAGTCCAAGCGTTGGGTTACGACCTCGCGGTTTGCTCCTCTGGCACTGCCGAGACCGTCGCACGCATCATCCAACAGAAGTCCGGGAAACCTGAACCCACCAGCATGAACCGATTCCACTTCACGGCCCAAGACGTCGCCGAGGTGGTGGAAGACCTCACTGGTTGCGCAACCGTGGAAGAACGCCGCGAGAAGTTCGGTATCGACCAGAAACGCGCCGAGATCATCCTTGCGGGAGCGATCATCCTCGAAGCGATCGCCGACACCTACGGAATTTCCACCTTCACTTTCAGCGACTACGCACTTCGCGAGGGAGTACTCATCGACACTCTGCACCGTCGTGGAATCGGACCCGAAAACTCCGCTGGCGATGCATCACTGCGAAGCGTGAAGTTGCTCGCCGAGCGATGCGACGATCGGCCCGAACATTCGGAGAACGTTGCCCGAATCGCAGTCACGCTCTTCGATGCGCTCGCTTCCCACTTAATTAGTGATTCCGAAGATCGACGACTCTTGGAATATGCGGCCCTTTTGGCCAATGTTGGCGTGGTCATTTCGCACTCCAAGCACCACCTCCACTCGTACTACGTGATTCGTAATTCCGAACTCGTCGGTCTCGCCGACCATGACATCGAGATCATCGCGCAGGTGGCCCGGTACCACCGCAAGGGGCTGCCGAAGAACGAACACCCGGAATTCGCGCGGCTCGGTGACGCCGACAAGCACCGAGTCGAACTCTTGGCAGGCATCCTGCGGATCGCCGTCGGTCTAGACCGAACGCAGGATGGTCGTGTGAAGAAAGTAAAGACTCAGATCACGGACGACGAGGTACTGATCTCGTTTGCTCCGTCAAAAAAACTGGACAACGAACTGAACGTCTACTCAGCGATGGAGCGACGGTCGCTCCTCGAGCGAGTGATGAACCGAAGAGTTCGAGTGACTACCGACTAGGTCGGAGAATTTACGCCGAAGGAGGCGTGTCGTTCTTCGGAGCTTCTGCGGACTTCGAACCGTCCGACTGGCCCTTCTTGAATTCCTGCTGGGCCTGTCCGAGGCTCCGAGCGATCTTCGGCAAACGCGAACCGAAAAGAAGCACAACGACGATCCCGACAATGATGAGTTCTGTTCCACCAAGGTTCATGCCGTCAATCTAGCACTGGGTGTTCCAAATGCGATAAGCAAAAAGGGTGCTCGAATGCGTCATCAACATCAGTGAAGGCGGGAACCCAAGCCAGCTCAGCGAATTGTCAGCGGAGCTCGGATCGGACCTCCTGGACCTCCACAGCGACCGTGACCACAACCGCAGCGTGTTCACACTCGCAGGCGAAGACCCAGCGAGGATTCTTACGAAGAGCGCATCTGCGATGTTCGACATCCAGGAACATCACGGTGTCCATCCTCGAGTCGGGATCGTCGATGTCGTCCCCTTCGTCGCACTCGATGGTTCGACGTTCGAAGATGCGATCGCCGCACGTGATCGCTTTGCGCAATTCGCCGCGAACGAACTTGGTATCCCCTGCTTCCTGTACGGCCCCGAACGTACACTGCCATTCATTCGCAAGCACGCCTTCATCGACCTTCTTCCCGACGCAGGACCGACGAAACCCCATCCACGCTCTGGGGCGATCTGCGTCGGCGTACGGCCGATCCTCATCGCGTACAACGTGTGGCTAAAAGACCAAACGGTGGAGACGGCCAAACACATCGCGAAGACTATTCGCACCAATGAACGTCGTACTTTGGGGCTCCAGGTTGGTGAACATGCCCAGGTTTCAATGAACCTCATCGACTATGACGTCACCGGACCGGTGGAGGCCTATGACGCTGTTGCCGCGCTCGCTCCGGTCGATCACGCAGAGCTCGTTGGTCTCGTCCCCGCACGCGCGCTTGCTCGAATCCCGCGGGATCGATGGGCGCAACTAGACCTCAGCGGAGAAAAGACAATTGAGTGGAGACTCGCTGAACGAAATCGACGTTTACAGGGAAACGACTAGGCGCTAGCGATGTTGCGCGAGGTCTGCGCGCGCTGGCGACGGAGCTTGCGGCGCTCACGCTCCGACAAACCGCCCCAGATGCCGAATTTCTCGCCATTGGCGAGGGCGTATTCAAGGCACTCATCTCGCACAACGCAGCCCTTGCAGACTTCCTTGGCTTCGCGGGTGGAGGCTCCTCGCTCCGGGAAGAAAAGGTCGGGGTCGACGCCGAGGCAGTTTGCCTGATCTTGCCAAGCGCGGTCAGCGCTCAGCTCGATTTGCTCGTCGTCCACGTATCCGGTTCCTCCCCAACCTTGGTGGGACGCCCTACGCGACTTACACCAAGGAAATTACAACGCCGTCATTCTGCCAAATCCTTGTAGGAAATGCAAATAACTCGGTTTCGGGACGTGGACCCCTCCATCAAGACCGAAGTCACACCCCTAGGCTGAGGACGAGTATGCGCTTTCGCAGAACCTTCATCTTCGTTGACCTCTCTGGTTTCACAACCTTCACCGAACAACATGGTGACGGCACCGCAGCCCAACTTCTAAGCAAATTTCGCGCTGTCGCACGTGCAGTTGGCTCACATCAAGGCGTGCGCATCGACAAGTATCTCGGCGACGGATTGATGGCAGTAGCTGTGGAGGCATACGACGGAATCACGTTCGCGATGGAACTCCAGCGCCACGCCACGATTGCGTGCGCTCCCCTCTCGCTCCGCATTGGAATCGCCACCGGCGACACGATGCTCTTCGAAGGCCAGGACTACATAGGCTGGGCTCCGAACATGGCTGCACGACTCTGTGACGCCGCGCACGGAGTCGGGGCTTTGATGCCCGCAGAACAAGCCGTCAATCTGCCTGTTGGTCTCTCCGCTCTCCAACACCCCGCAGTTGATCTTCCTGGCTTCCAAGGTCCGATTGAGGTTGTTGCCCTAGCGGGCGAACCGCTCATTGATGGCCGTTATGACATCAACGAAGTGGTGCTCGGCGCTCCATTCGTGAGCTGACAACTGCCTCAAATTGCAACTGAACCGTGCGTCTTTGAGGAAAATCTAGATTGTTTTAGCCTGTCGAAATGCAACCCACCATTCCCCTCGTCGCCGTCGTTACTGGTGCCAATTCCGGTATCGGTCGGGCCACGGCCCTCCATCTGGCCTCGAACGGATACCGAGTCTTTGGCACCGTCCGTTCGCTCGATCGCGCCACCAAGCTGCTCGACAAGGCGAAGTCCCTCGGAGTCACCGTCGAGATCATCGAGATGGACGTCGCAGATTCACAGTCCGTCATAGGTGGTTTTGCCGACATCTTCCGCGCAACACACCACGTTGATGTCCTCGTCAACAACGCCGGAGTCGGCGGGAATGGTGTCGTCGAAGAGTCGACACCGGAGATGCTCGAGGCATCGTTCAACGTAAACGTCTCAGGTGCGGTGCGCTGCATCCAGCAGGTCCTGCCACAGATGCGCGAACGGCGTTCGGGCACGATCGTCAACGTCACAAGCGTCGTCGGCCGACTGGCTGCGATCGCCCAAGCACCATACGTTGCATCCAAGTGGGCGCTCGAAGGAGTGAGCGAAGAACTCGCGCATGAAGTCGCGCCGTTCGGGATTCGCGTCGCAATCGTCGAACCTGGCGTCACCAAATCGTCGATCTTTGCCAAGAACATCGATTCGCCGAATGCCACGGGTGCCTACGACGTGCACTATCGCCGAATGTTCCAGTTCTACGCAGCAGGCATAGCCAACGCATCGCCGGCTGAAGAGGTCGCTCGCGTGATTGAACGCGCAATCTCGACAGATGCTCCAGTGCTTCGCTATGCCTGCTCGTGGGGCGGCGAGAGCATCATTGAGGGTCGTGAAACCTTGAGCGACGAAGAATGGATTGCCCTCGGTGCGCTCGACGATGAGGCTTATCTTTCGCGGTTTGAGGACGTCTTCGGGGTCGATCTCCACAAAAGTTGACAAGTTTGGTCGGGATTTAGATATCCTGTCACTCCACCCGCACCAAGGAGCCACCATGCCAGTTCGCCTCGGAGACATCGCCCCCGACTTCACCGCCGACACCACCCAGGGAACGATCTCGTTCCACGACTGGCTCGGCGACTCGTGGGGAGTGCTGTTCAGCCACCCGAAGGACTTCACCCCAGTGTGCACAACCGAGCTCGGCTACGTCGCACACATCAAGCCCGAGTTCGACAAACGCAACGTGAAGGTGATCGGTTTGTCCGTGGACAGCGTCGAGTCACACCACAAGTGGGAGGGCGACATCGGTGAGACCCAAGGAACGCCAGTCAACTTTCCGATGATCGGTGACTCTGAGCGCAAGGTCAGCGACCTCTACGACATGATTCATCCGAACGCGAATGACACCCTCACCGTGCGCAGCGTGTTCGTGATCGGGCCAGATAAGAAGGTCAAACTCTCGATCACCTACCCTGCATCGACTGGCCGCAACTTCGACGAAATATTGCGCGTGATCGACTCCCTGCAACTCACCGCCAAGCACAAGGTCGCCACGCCAGCGAACTGGGAACAGGGCGAAGATGTCATCATTGGAGCCGCAGTCAGCGACGACGAGGCAAAGACGCTCTTCCCGAACGGATGGAAATCGGTAAAGCCATACCTGCGCGTCGTACCGCAACCGAAGTAAGCGTTCACCGATAGTCCAGCACCCTCGTCATGAGTGACGAGGGTGCTTCATAGACTGAAGTCCTATGAACTCCCCCACGTTGACCTCAACTTCACCTGCCGCGTCCGCAGTCACGGTGCGCAAGATCTACGGCACCGGAGACAGCGAAGTTCGCGCACTGGATGGCGTCACCGTCTCGTTCGAGCGAGGCAAGTTCACCGCGATCATGGGACCGAGCGGCTCAGGCAAGTCGACGCTCATGCACTGCATGGCCGGTTTGGACTCACTCACCGAAGGCGAGGTCTCGATCGGGTCAACGACGCTCGCGGGCCTTTCCGACAAAGAGCTCACGATGCTCCGACGCAAACAGATCGGTTTCGTCTTCCAGGCGTTCAACCTCATTCCAACCCTGAGTGCGTATGAAAACATCGTGTTGCCACTCTCCCTCGACGGCGCAACAGGTGATGCCACGTGGATCGACTCGGTGATCGACACCATCGGTCTGCGTGACCGCCTCGACCACCGCCCGAGTGAACTCTCAGGTGGTCAGCAACAGCGTGTCGCTGTCGCGCGCGCACTGGCCAGCAAGCCGGCGATCATCTTCGCCGACGAACCAACGGGCAACCTCGATTCGCGAACCGGTGGCGAAGTACTCGGCTTCATGCGTCGAGCCGTCACCGATCTTGGGCAGACGATCGTGATGGTGACGCACGACGCCGTGGCTGCGAGTTATGCAGATCGCATCGTGTTCCTGAAGGACGGCAAGCTCGCGGGCGAGATGGTGTCCCCGACGCCGGACAAGGTCCTCGACTTCCTAAAGCACCTCGGGGAGTAGTCGATGTTGCGCCTCTCCCTGCGCATGACGCTCGCCCGCAAGGGCCGGCTCGTGCTGACGTCACTGGCGATCATCCTCGGCACCGGCTTCCTGTCGGGGACGTTGATCTTCTCCGACACGTTGAACAAGACGTTCGATCGACTCTTCGCCGACGTGTTCCGTGACGTCGATGCTTACGTTCGCTCATCGCAATTCGTCGAGGTTGGTTTCGGCGGTGAGCAGCGGGCTCAGACCCCGATTGCTTCGCTCGAGACAGTGCTCTCCGTCGACGGTGTCGACGACGCAACTGGTGACATCCAGGCGTTTGCTCGCATCATCGCCAAGGACGGCACGCCGATGGGTTCCGAGAACGGCCCGCCGACGTTCGGTGGCATCGCCACGGAATCACTCGCCGGTCTGTGGACCATCGAGGATGGTCGCCTGCCGGTTGGTCCGACGGAAATGGTGATGGACGCCGCAACGGCGGAGAACGCCGACTATTCGATTGGCGATCGAGTCCGAGTGACCGCTCAGAAAGGCAGTCGCACCTTCACCCTCGTCGGCATCGCCAACTACGGCGACGTGAGTTCACCAGGTGGTGCAACGTTCGCGCTGTTCGACCAACCCACCGCATCGGAGTTCCTCCTTCGCGAGGGGTACGTCGATGCATTCCTCGTCAAGGGTGATGGCCTGCTTTCAGACGAAGACCTCGCCGCGCGAATCACCGCATCACTCGATCCGACGCTCAAGTTGGAGACGCTCACTGGAGCAGAGATCACCAAGGAGACCCAGGACCAAATCGGTCAGGTGCTCAGCTTTTTGACCATCTTCCTCACCGCCTTCTCTCTCATCGCCCTCGGCATCGGCTGCTTCGTCATCTACAACGTGTTCTCGATCACGATTGCCCAGCGTCTGCGTGAAAACGCCCTGTTGCGAGCAATCGGTGCGAGCAAGCGCCAGGTGTCGACGGGCATGTTCGTCGAGGCCGGAGTCATCGGTGTCGTCGGGTCGCTCCTCGGATTCGCCTCGGGTATCGGACTGTCGCAAGCACTGAGCGCACTCCTCAATGCCTTCGGGGTTGAGATCCCGACGAAGGGCCTCAGTGTGAGTGTGAACACCCTCGTCGTCACGGTGCTCGTCGGCACGATCGTCACGCTCCTCTCTGCAATCTTCCCGGCTCTACGGGCTGGTCGCGTTCCTCCCCTCGCCGCACTACGTGACACTGCACTCGAAGTCGTCGAGCGTCGTGGTCGTCGAGTCCTCATCGGCCTCATCGTTTCCGGTCTCGGGGCGCTTGGCATCACGATCACCGCACTTGGTGGTTCGAACAACTTCCTCGGAATCGGCATCCTCTTGGTCTTTGCCGGAGTGATCATCGTCGGACCTGCAATCGCCAAGCCCGTCGCACTCTCGCTCGGTCGTCCGATCGAACGCTGGCGTGGGGTCACCGGCTCGATGGCGCGCCAGAACGCTGCGCGCAACCCGAAGCGCACCGCTCGCACCGCTGCACCTGTCCTCATCGGCGTCGCGCTCGTCACCGCGTTCACCGCGTTCGCGGCAAGCCTGCGTTCGGAGATTCGCGACACCATCGGATCTTCGTTCCGTGGTGACTACGCCTTGAGTGTCGACAGCCAGGGCTTCGGTGGCATCCCACTCACCGTCACCGACCAAATTGCTGAACTGGACGAGGTCGCTCAAGCAACAGGTATCGGTTTCGTGTCGGTGAAATTCGGCGAGGACACGCGGTTCGCTGTTGCAATCGATCCCTCGACGACGAGTGGGCTGTACGACTTCACCATGCTCGAGGGTCGCCAAGACACACTGACGCCCACGGGAGTTCTGGTCTCCAAGACGGTCGCGACGAACAAGGGTCTGACCGTCGGCTCCAACATCCCCATCACGCTCCTCGATGGCAACATCGTGAAAGCAAAAGTCGAGGGGATCTTCGACGGCGAGGGCACGTTCGGTAATTACGTCGTGAATCGTGAACTATTCACCGATACTTCGACGCCGCTATTCAACAACTACGTGTACATCGTGAAGAACCTAACGGCCTCAGACGAGGATCTCAAGGCAGCAGTCTCCACGATCACCACCGA
>JALRJT010000038.1 GCA_023254985.1 Ilumatobacteraceae bacterium
CGTCGTTTTCACCACACAGGCGTGAGAACTCGTGATACGTCACCGTCTTGTCGTGGGTCTCCCACGGGGCGAAGTGCTTGTGCTCGGTGATGCGCGTATACGGCACGTCGGCGTCGCAGTAGTTCATCACCGGGCAACCCTGGTAATCGCCGTCGTGGGTTTGCTTGTCGAAGTCCAGCGTGCGATACCCGAGGCGGCCGTGTTCGAAGTCGAAATACGCATCGATCGGACCCGTCCACACGACATGGTCGTAGTCATTGGACTGACTGCGCGAAAAGCGCGTCGAGAGGTGCACTTCGATCGATGGGTGATCGAGGATGTTCTCGACGATCGACGTGTATCCGTCGCGCGGGATGCCTTGATAGGGGTGATTGAAGTAGGAGTCGTCGGCGGTGAAGCGCAGCGGCAGTCGCGCAAGGATGCTCGCGGGCAACTCCTTCGGGTCGACCCCCCACTGCTTGGACGTGTAGCCGGCAAAGAACGCGTCATACAGTTCGCGACCGACGAAGCGCAGGCCCTGGTCTTCGAAACTCACCGGTGTGGTGATCGTCTGGTCGGCTTTGGAGGCGACGAATGCCTCGGCCTCCTCAGGCGTGAAGTTGGTGCCGAAGAAGTCGTTGATGAGCGTCAGGTTGAGGGGCATGCGATAGACCTTGCCCTTCACCGTGGCGCGCACCGTGTGGCGGTACGGCATCATTTCCCCGAAGCGGCGGATGTAGTCCCACACGTGCTCGTGTGCCGTGTGGAAGATGTGCGGCCCGTAGACATGCACCATCACCCCGGCGAGATCGCGTTCGGTGAAGCAGTTCCCCGCTACGTGGCTACGGGTGTCGAACACTGTGACGCGGTGGCCGTCCTCGGCGAGTTCTCTCGCCACGACCGCGCCAGAGAAACCGGCGCCAACGATGGCAAACGACCGTGACACCACGGTCTCATTCTACGCAAGTGGCTGCGAGGCGTTCGTCGTTCAGTGCGAGAGCCACGGTGCGCACAGACCATCCAGGTCGCGCACCTCAATGCGGTCCCTGTTGGCGTACGTCACCACATTGTTCGGATCGACACGCAACTTGAACGTGCGGAACTCCATCTCGGTGGTGTCGACGGCAAGGATGCGACCGACGAGACCTTCGCCGAGACCGAGCAACACCTTGATCGTCTCGAGTGCCTGGATCGAACCAACGATGCCGGGCAGCACGCCGAGCACGCCGGCTTCTGCACAACTCGGGGCGAGCTCTGCCGGTGGCGGCTCGGGCACCAGACCCTGGGCCTCTTAGGCGAAATGGGAGTTCCCTCGTTCTGTTTCATCAACGGTCTGGCACTCGGGGGTGGTCTCGAGGTGGCCTTGAACGCGGACTATCGCACCGTGTCGCAAAGTGCGGCAGCCCTGGCTCTGCCGGAAGTGTTCTTGGGTTTGATTCCCGGCTGGGGTGGAGCGTGGCTGTTGCCCAACCTTGTGGGTATCAAGAACGCTCTCACGGTCATGGTGGAAAACCCGCTCAAGATGAACCGGACACTCAAACCCGAGCAGGCGCTGAAGCTCGGCATCGCCGATGCGATGTTCCCCGCCGCGCGCTTCCTGGAAGACTCGTTGGCCTTTGCCGACGAGGTCGTAGCAGGCAAAAGGAAGGTCAAGAGGCCGCATCAGCCCGGCGCGCTCGAGCGCAACACGGTGTGGCCACTGGCGGTCAACACGGCGCGGAAAATGCTGCGCGAGCGCATCGG
>JALRJT010000076.1 GCA_023254985.1 Ilumatobacteraceae bacterium
ACCATTGCGAGGCTCACACTACGCTCGATATCGATGACTCCCAATGTCTTGCTCATCACGCTGGATCAATTTCGCGCAGACTGCCTCTCGATTGCAGGCCACCCACTCGTGCGTACCCCGAACCTCGACCGCCTGGCTCGCGAGGGCGTGCGACTGACGCGTCACTACAGCCAATGTGCACCGTGTTCACCGGGTCGCGCGAGTTTGTACACGGGGATGTACCAGATGAACCATCGTGTGGTCGCCAACGGAACACCACTCGATCGACGTTTCGACAACGTCGCGTTGCTCGCTCGGCGAGCGGGTTACTCACCGACTCTGTTTGGCTACACCGACCAGAGTGCAGATCCACGAGACACGACAGGGCCAGACGACTGGCGCCTCACGTCCTTCGAGGGGATCTTGCCTGGATTCGACTGCGAGTTGTTCATTCCAGAGCCGCACGAGCTGTGGATCAATCACCTTCGCGCCAACGGATTCGACGTGCCGATGAACGCCCAGCAAGCACTCCTGTCTGAGCCCACGCGACCGGCAGAATTCGGCATCTCGGCATTCCTCACCGACCACTTCCTCACGTGGCTCGACCGTCAGGATGGCCCGTGGTTCGCCCACACGAGTTACTTGCGGCCACACCCGCCGTACTCAGCTCCCGGAAAGTGGAGCACGGCATACGACCCCGCAGACGTTGAGCTACCGATCACACCAACGAACGATCGACATCCGTTCCATGACTTCGCGCTCCAGATTCCGACTGCGATTCCACCCCAGGATGAAGCAGGCATTCGCCACATGCGTGCCCAGTACTACGGGATGATCGGCGACGTCGACGAACAGCTCGGTCGCATCTGGGACGCACTCGCGGAACGAGGAATGTGGGAGAACACGATCGTCATCGTCACCGCAGACCACGGTGAGCAGCTCGGTGATCACGGACTGAAGGAAAAGCTCGGCTTCTTCGAACAGAGTTATCACATTCTCGGGATCGTGCGTGACCCTCGACTCTCCTCACGGAACGGAACGACCGTCGATCACTTCACCGAGAACGTCGACATCTTGCCGACCATCGCAGAAGCACTCGGTCAACCGGTTCCGAAACAGTGCGACGGACTCCCACTCACCCCCCTTCTTGAAGGAAGATCTGTCAACGGGTGGCGTAATGCCGCATCGTATGAATACGACTGGCGTCACTTCTTCATTCGGATGCAAGAGCGTGACTGGCCATGGGACCGCCGCTTGGAAATGCAGAACCTCGCGGTTCGACGATATGAAGACATCGCTTATGTGCAATTCGGAGATGGCACGTGGCTTTGCTTCGACACCAAGGGTGATCCGACTTGGCGCACCACCATCGAAGATCCTTCGGTCGTGCTGCCCCTGGCTCAAGACATGCTGACCTGGCGTTCGCGACATTTGAACCGCGAGCTCACCGGAATGCTCAACGAAAAGGGTGGCATCGGCGAGTGGCCAGTCGGAGTCCACTGGCGCGAGTGACACTTGTCGGACTCCCGTCCACACGGGAAACCAGGTGAGTTGAACAACTTCTGAGGGAATTTCCCCACCTACGATTTCGTTGTTACCTGTGGCCGCTTCGAGGCCACCCTCCCCCGACAAGAAAGCCCCCCCATGCTCGCTGCCCTCGCTCGTTTCAGTGTCCGTCGTCGCCGACTGATGGTCTTTGGTATCTGGATTCCCCTCCTCATCGCGATCGGATTCGCCTCCTCACTCACGGGCTCTGATTTCGCCACCGAGTTCGAGATTCCCGCAAGCGAATCGAATGACGTCCAAATGCTGCTCGAGGCCAATAGCCCAGACCGCGCGGGATTCAGTGGTGAGATCGTGTTCGCCACTCCAACCGGCGTCGACACCGAAGGTGTCAAGGACGCAATGACGGAATTGTTCACCAAGGTCGGGCAAATCGAGGGTGTCACTGTGACGAGCCCCTACGACACCGAAGGTCAGATCAACGTTGCACGCACGACCGCATTCGCATCGATCGATGCCACCATTCGCTCGCAAACCGAACTCATCGCACTCGGTGAGGAGATTCGCGAGATCGGCGAGCCCTACGCAATGGGTGACCTGCGCATCGAATACGGCGGCAATATCTTCGCCGGATTCGAGCTTCCCGCAAGCGAGGCGTACGGATTGCTCGCAGCGATCATCATTCTCGTCCTCGCATTCGGATCGGTGCTTGC
>JALRJT010000182.1 GCA_023254985.1 Ilumatobacteraceae bacterium
GTCTGGATAGAAGTAGTTCTTGCGGTGGAACGTGCTCGCCTGCACGGTGCAGTTGAGCGCGAGACCAAGTCGGATGGCGAGCTCTACTGCGCGACGATTGAGCACCGGCAAAGCTCCTGGGAGTCCGAGCGTGACCGGATCGATGTTCGTGTTCGGGTCGTCTCCGAATCGATTCGGGCTTGCGGAGAACAACTTCGTCTTCGTGTCGAGTTCGACGTGAACTTCGAGTCCAACGACCATCTCCCAGCCCTCAGGGAGGGCGACGGAGTTCGACGGGGCGCTCGCTGCGTTGCTCATCGACCGCGCTCCAATTCCGCTGCAACCATGAACATCTGCTCTTCGCCGAGGGCCGGCGCGAGCACCTGAATACCGACGGGGAGCTCATATGCGCCATTGCCGAACGGCACGCTCATCGCCGCATGGCCGACGAGGTTGGTCGGGATCGTAAACACGTCGCAGAGATACATGGTCAGCGGGTCGTTCGTCTTTTCACCCAGCTTGAATGCCACGGTCGGAGATGTCGGCGTGAGGATCACGTCACACGATCCATATGCGCGAGCGAAGTCGTCCGCGAGGAGTCGGCGGACCTTCAGTGCCTTGCCGTAATAGGCGTCGAAGTAACCAGCGGACAACGCATAGGTGCCGAGCATGATGCGTCGCTTCACCTCAGGGCCGAATCCTTGTGAGCGGGTGGCCGCATACATGGCGTTCAAATCTGGGGCATCGACACGCATTCCATACCGCACGCCGTCATAGCGCGCGAGGTTGCTGCTCGCTTCTGCAGGTGCGACCAAGTAGTACGCAGTGAGTCCGTACGACAGCGATGGCAACGTGATGTCGACGATCGTCGCACCCGCCTTGCGCAGTGCCTCGAAGGCTTCGTCGAGTCGTGCCAGCACCTCTGGCTCGCATCCCTCGGGCATGTCGGTGATGCGACCGATACGCATGCCTTTCACACCACGATCGAGCACTGCGGTGAGCGATGGCGCGGGCTGCGGCAACGACGTCGAGTCGTTCTCGTCATGTCCGCCGATGACTTCCATCAGCAGTGCAGCGTCGGCGACGGTGTGCGTGAACGGGCCAATCTGATCGAGGCTCGAGGCGAACGCCACGAGACCCTGACGGCTGACGACTCCGTATGTCGGCTTCACACCGACGAGGCCACACAACGCGGCAGGCTGGCGAATGCTTCCACCCGTGTCGCTGCCGAGACTTGCTGCAGAAAACCCCGCGGCGACCGCAGCGGCGCTGCCGCCACTCGACCCACCTGGCACGCGTGAGGTGTCGAGCGGATTGCGCGTCGGGCCGAACGCAGAGTTCTCCGTGCTCGAGCCCATGGCGAACTCATCGAGGTTCGTCTTGCCGACGATGACTGCACCAGCAGCTGCCAAACGTGTCACGACCGTTGCGTCATACGGTGGCTTCCACCCTTCGAGAATCTTGGACGAACACGTCGTCGGCACTCCCCGTGTGCACATGTTGTCCTTGAGGGCGATCGGCACTCCGGCGAGCGGACCGACTGGGCGACCCTTCGACACCGACTCATCGATGGCGTGGGCGGTTGCTCGCGCAGACTCCTCCGTGACCAGATTGAACGCGTGGATCTCACCCTCGCGTTCTCCGATTCGCGCGAGATGCTCCTCGAGCACGCTCGTTGCCGAGAGTTTCCCGGTGGAAACCTGCGCAGCGATGTCGAAAGCGGTCCTGAATGCCACGACTATTCCTGGAATCCAACGGTCGGTGGCACGCGGAAGCGGCCGTCTTCGGCAGCGGGCGCAACGGCGAGCACTTCGTCTCGATCGAGTCCGGGCTGGACGACGTCGTCGCGCAACACGTTCTTGAGCGGCAACGGCTGGGCAAGTGGCGCGACATCGGCGAGGTCGAGTTTGTCGATGTCGCTGAAGTGATCCAGCATGCCCGCGAGCTGGGTCGTCATCAGATCGAGTTCTTCAGGGTTCAGGTCCAGACGAGCAAGCCGGGCGACCTTGGCGACCACGTCGCGCGACAGACGAGCACTCGATTCGGGGGGCGTCACAGCCTTTCAGGCTATTGGCGCGTCAGCCTGAAGAGCACGGCGGATTCGGGCGCGATTGCCGGTGGCTGGATGCCGATGATCTCAAGGTCGATCCCGCGCAACGTCACCGACGACGACACCCACCCGGGCTGACGACGTGCCATTCCGCGCACGCCTCCCGCGACATTGACGACCTCGACTCGATAACGCGCATCACGATCGAGGCCGCTGATTCGAACGAGGTTTGGTGTCTGGTGACGTTCGCTGCGAATCTGCACGTAGCTAAACAAGGCCTCACTCTGGTCGTGTGCAATCACTCCATACGCAACGGCCGATGGATCGACGAGTGGCTGGTCGAGATCGCAGTAGGTGAATGT
>JALRJT010000044.1 GCA_023254985.1 Ilumatobacteraceae bacterium
CGGAGAATCGAGGTTGCCCGTCAGCGCATTCACGACGTCCACGAGCCACGACGCCGTCGTGCCGAAGCCCACCGTGCAGGTGCCAATACGTCCGTACACACACGATGACTCAGCATCCAGCAATTCCGTTGCGATCCTCCGAATTACGGACGCCTCGATGCCGGTCGCCTTCTCGACCGCTTCGGGCGTAAATGGCGCGAGCGCGCGCGACACCTCATCGATGCCATCGACGTGTCCGCGCAACCGATCACCGACGTTGGCGCGACCGGTGGCCAGAATCGCATTGGCGAGCGCGGCAAGGAACAGCGCATCGCCGTTGGGACGAATCGCGATCCATTCGTCTGCGTGCTCGGCGGTCTTGGACTTGCGCGGGTCGACGACGACGACCTTGCCGCCGCGTTCGCGTAGCGCCTCGAGACGACCCGGGAAATCCGGCGCGGTGCACAGGCTGCCGTTCGACTCGTACGGGTTCGCACCGAGCAGGACGATGTAGTGCGTGCGATCGATGTCGGGCACCGCCACGCTCGCAGGGGTGCCGAACATGTAGGCAGAGGAGATCTGCTTGGGCAACTGATCGACCGACGATGCAGAGAATCGCTGCTTGGACCCGATTGCCTGCAACCACACACGGTTGTAGATGAGTGGCGACAAGTTGTGTGCGTTCGGATTTCCTACGTACGCACCGATCGACCCTCGGCCGTGCTTGGCGATCACACCATTCAGACCCTCATCGACGGTCCTCCACGCCTCGTCCCAGGAGACTGGGACGAACTCACCGTTGCGCTTCACGAGCGGCGTGCGAATGCGATTCGGATCCTCGTGCAACTGCTTGAGCGTGCTCCCCTTCGGACAGATGAAGCCCTTCGAGAACACGTCATTGCGATCACCGCGAATGCGCGTGACCGAGTCACCGACGACCGTGATCTCCAATCCGCACGTCGCCTCGCAGAGTGGACACGTACGAAACACGGTGCGTTCGGTGGATGTCATGTCCCCATCGTGCCATAGGCTCACACACCGTGCGTCATGAGCATCCACCACCGCAACGCGATGTGACGCCGGTCGAGGTCGCGACCTTGACGCGCACGCGCATTACCACCGCACACGGCTCGCGCCCGCACGTCGGGTTGTGCATGGTGATGAGCTTGGATGGCCGTACCGTCGTCGACTCGCACTCGCGACACCTCTCCGGTCCAGCGGATCTGGCGATGCTCATCGCCCTGCGGCGAATCGCCGACGTCGTCATCGTCGGGGCCTCCACGGCCATCATCGACACATACGACCAGTCGGTGCGCCAAGACCTCCCGATCGGCGTGGTCACGAGGACCGCCAGACTGGATCCGACTTCCCCATTGTTTGCCACTGGTCCGGGTTTTCTCATCACCCCCGAGGACACCTCAGTTCCGGACGGATTCAAGGTGGTGCGCGCCGGCATCGGCACGGTGGATCTCCCCCGCGCACTCGAACAGATCGACGGCGACTTCGCCCAACTCGAAGGTGGACCGAACCTCAATGCCGCGATGTTCGCAGCAGACCTCGTGGATGAGATCAACGTGACGGTGAGCGCGAGCCTCGTCGGCGGCAAAGGACCGGCACTTGCGACGTCAGCGATCCCACTCATGCATCGCTATGAGTTGGCACACGTCGTCACCGACGACGGTTTTGCGTTCTTGCGATACCTGCGCGCGCGTTAGGCGCGAGTCGAACGCTTCTGCAACAACGCGAGCTCACGACGGAAGTCGGCTGCGTCGTCGAAGTTCTTGTACACGCTCGCGAATCGCATGTAGGCAACTTCGTCCGCTGCGCGCAGTTCGTCGAGCACGCTGTGGCCGACGTCCGACGTCGTGACGTCCCCACCGACGAGGCGCAGTTTGTCTTCGATCCGCTCGACCATCGCCATGATGCCGATGTCCTCGACCGGGCGGCCTTTGACGGCGGCCTGGATACCGGAGGCGACCTTGGCGCGATCGAAGGGCTGGCGCGACCCATCGCGCTTGATCACGAAGAGTGGCTGATTCTCGAGGCGCTCGTAAGTGGTGAAGCGGAAGCCGCAGTCGGTGCAGCTGCGCCGACGACGAATGGCGGCGCCTTCCTCCGACTCTCGCGAGTCGATGACCTTGGTGTCAACACACGAACACGATGGGCAATGCACTGCACTCAACAGTAACTCCGCGAGATATATCAGTTGTGCGATGGTTCGCGAGTTACGGAATGCGCACTTGCTGACCGGCTGCAATCGCATCACCGTTCAGACGCACGAGCTCATCGACGAGCTCTGCGGTGTTCGCTTGCGGTGCGATGCGCTGGGCGATCGCCCACAGGGTGTCACCCGGCTGAGCGATCACATACTGCGGCTCCATCGGCACTCCTGCGACTGCCGGATCGGCATCCGCACGCGAACCCGTGGCGCCGACGACAGTCGTGACGGCGAGTGCGAGTATCGCGACGAGCAGCCCGAACGCAGCCAGGCGGCGGCGGGCATAGACCGCACTCGAGACCGGGCGTGGGCGCATCGTTGGATGGTTGGCCGAGCGGACGCGGCGAACTGGGCTTGCCGAGCCCCCCTCGATCACGTGCAGGCGCGGGGCGCGGCGGATCGGGCCGGTGGTGTCGAGTGTTCGGTAGTCGAGTGCAATGGCCATGGTGTGGTCCTTTCGGGTGGGTTTTTGGGGGAGGATCTGGTCTAGTCGGGGGGTTGTGCGGGGTTTCTGGCTGGTGGGTACTGGACTTCCTGGCACCACACACCCTAGCGAACAGGTGTTCGCAGTTTGCGGATTTTGCGAACATTTGTTCTCCGAACAGGTGTTTGACCTGGGGGGCGAACACCCGTACGATGGACCCCATGACCAGCCGCCAGCCAGCCCAAACCCCTGCCCTCACAGACCGCCAGCGAGGCATCCTCGATTTCATCGAAAAGAACATGCGGGAGCGGGGCTATCCCCCCTCGGTCCGTGAGATCGGCGAGGCCGTCGGCCTCAGCTCCTCGGCCACCGTGCACAACCACCTGGCCGCCCTCCAGAAGATGGGCTACCTCCACCGTGACCCAACCAAGCCCCGCGCCATCGAAGTTCGCTACGAGGCCTCGAGCGGTGTGGCCATGGAGCGCAGGCCAACGAAACACGTCCCGCTCGTCGGCGACGTGGCCGCAGGTGTCAACGTGCTCGCCCAGGAAAACGTCGAAGAGCTCGTACCCCTGCCGATGGACTTCACCGGCGATGGTGAGCTATTCATGCTGCGCGTACGCGGCGAATCGATGATCGACGCCGGCATCCTGGACGGCGACTACGTCGTGTGTCGCCAGCAGACAACCGCGATCAACGGCGACATCGTCGTCGCAGGAATCCCCGGCGACGAGGCAACGATCAAGACGTTCACCAAGAGTGGCAACAAGGTGACCCTCACACCGTCGAACGCGACGATGAAGCCGATGGTGTTCGACTCAGGTGAAGTGAACGTCTACGGCAAGCTCGTGACGGTCTTGCGCCGCCTCTAGTCACTAGCCAGAAATGAACGACCGAACTGGTCGGACACTGAAGCCAAAACTCTTGCTCACATCTTGAGCAGTTCCCGGTGCAACCGAACCCTGCAAATATGCGCCAGTTGCATTTGAAGTGAACGAGCTGCTCTGAGTCGACGTAAGGTATCGCGCCGTATCGACCGTGGTGGTGTTCACTTCGTAGTTTCCGGTGAACACTGAGCGTTGGGCGTAAATCTCGAGTGCCTCGTCCCGAGACGGCAGGAACCAATCGCTTTTGCCACCAATGGTCTTTCCGCGGACGTACTCCGCCGCGTCATTCGTTCCCGTTGAAGTGCACGTAGTGGCAATCGTCGAGGAATTTGTCGACCCTGTTCCGATTGCCGTCCCAAGACCGCTGATCGAAGCGTCTGATGCGCCACACCACATCGCCGTCCCATCCTGTGCGCCACCGTCCCAGTCCTTGCGCGCAGCCTCGAACGTACGGCCAGTGGTGTTCCCTGCCGTTGTCGCAAGAATGAATACGACTCCACCTCCCGGACCAATATCACCGATCGCACATGGTCCCCCGTCAGCACAACCCAGTGCCGCGACTGTCTCCACGGTGCGCGTGATGCTGACCGTCACCTGATTCGACGCCGCATCGGAAAGCGCGCCCTGAGCAGTGAGGAGATATGCGCGGTAGTAGCCATTCGTCAGATTGATTGCATCAAGAGTGATCAAGGTGTCGACGTTCGGCACAGCGATCAGAGCCGACGTCCATCGTGACCCTGGAAGCGACGTGATGTCTGCGATGCGTCGCACGACCACGTTCCCCTCGACGAAGTACACAGTCCCGACGACTGTCGAGCGAACTGTGACGAGTTGTGGAGATTCGGCGCTGTTGATGAACGTTGCCGACACCGTCAAGGAAGGCGTGACATCACTCGTCGACGTGGCCACCGATGTCGTGGTCGACGACGTCGAAGAAACGACTGGCGTCTTGCGCCAGACTTTCGCGCCACGCATATTGAGCTGACAGGTGTAGGAGGCGCCGCGAATCTTCGTCACAGCGCCGAGCCGTGTACAGGAATCACCAGCGCCGTGCGCCAAAGCTAGCCCAGATCCTGCCGCCACGATGGTCACAACGAGAACCAGGATTCGAGACTTACGAAAGAGAAACACAAAGAACTCCAAAGAATGGTCGAAAGCGAAAGACTACGAGAATCGAGCAGCTTTGCGTTACTCGACGCCGAGTCGCTTCGCGACGAGTTCGATCTTCTCGTCAGGCTGCACGACGGCCACGCGAACGTTGTTCGCACC
>JALRJT010000097.1 GCA_023254985.1 Ilumatobacteraceae bacterium
CTTGCTAGGCCGATGAAGTGCAGGATCAATATCAGGTTGTAGGCGATCTCCATGGTTCCTCCCAGATTCGACTCCGCCCTTCATGCTAGGGCGCGAGCGGCCCATTTCCAGGCTGCAGTCAGGCAGGCGGGTTGATATCGTCCCCCCACGGGTCTGAGCTTCAGGTCCAGATCGAAGGGAGCATCGTGGATCAGTCGAACGACAACTCCGCGGAGGTGCTCCGTGGCATCTGGCAGCAGGATGCGGCCAACTTGCAGGACCTTGACGCCGAATGCAGCCCGACCAAGGTGTGCCGCAATATGAAGGACGTGACCTTCGACGGCTACGCCGAGGAGGGCGGGGACGTGAAGGCGGCCTGGCGCAATACCTTGGCGCAGGAGGGAAAGTTGGGAACCAGCAGTCTTGCGGACCTCGTAAACGGCACCGAGAAGTAGTTGATGGCGTCACTCGAGGGGCTCCCCGCAGGGGTCCCCCAACTCATCGACGAATTGCGTGCCGAGAACTACATCGCCGATCGGGGACTCGCAACGGCGCTCTTCTTGGGACTCACACTCGGAAAGCCCTTACTTCTCGAAGGAGAGGTCGGCGTCGGCAAGACGGAACTGGCCAGGACTCTTGCCCGGATGACCGGTCGGCAATTGATCCGACTCCAGTGCTACGAGGGCATCGACATCCATCACGCCGTCTACGAGTGGGACTACGCCCGCCAAATGTTGTACGTGAAGTCCTTGGGCGCATCCGATGACAGCGTCGAAGACGAACTCTTCGGACCGCGGTTCTTGATTGAACGCCCGCTCCTGCAAGCCGTGCGTGCGGGTGACTCGTGCGTCCTGCTGATCGACGAGATCGACCGAGCAGACGATGAGTTCGAGGCATTTCTCCTTGAACTTCTCGGCGACTTCCAGGTGACCATCCCGGAGATCGGCACCATCGAAGCGGAGTCTCGACCAGTCGTCATCTTGACCTCCAACCGGACGCGTGAACTGCACGATGCACTCAAGCGCCGCTGCCTGTATACCTGGATCGGCTTCCCAGAACCCGAGCGGGAGATCGACATCGTGCGATCTCGACTTCCCGAGGTTTCCGAATCGCTCACAATCCAGGTGGTGGCCGCAGTGAACCGGCTGCGTGAGATGGAACTCGAGAAGACTCCCGGAGTAGCCGAGACAATCGACTGGACGCAGGGCCTGGAAGCGATCGGTGCGCAGGCGCTCGACGAACAATCCGCGTTGGACACCTTAGGCACGATCGTCAAGGACCGAGACGATCTGGAGTTCGCCACACGAAGTATCCAGGATGTCATCTCCTGACTCGCAGGTCCACGATGTCGACGCCCTCCTCATCGGTTTCGGACAAGCGCTTCGCGATGCAACCATCGCGGTCGGTACCGACGACCTCTTGACGTTCACGGCCTCGGTCTCATTGCTGGACGTCACCGATCTTCTGGACGTCTACTGGGCAGGACGAGCCACACTCGTTCGTCGACGCGACCAGGTTCCGATCTACAACGAAGTGTTCCAGCGCTACTTCCTGGCGTTCCATGCACACATGGATGGCGTCCTGAAGAAGACAATGAAGGCGTCGTCAACTGCTGGGGCGACCCTGGAGATTCCCAATACGGAGAAGGGGCTTCCCGGGGAGATAAGCCCCGATGAAGTCAAACTCGGTTACGTCGCGAGCGCCTCCGACATCCAGCGCTATAAAGCTTTCGCTGACTGCACCGACGAGGAGATTCGCCACCTGCGACGCCTCATGGCACGCATGCGCGTGACTCCCCCCAAGCGGAAGACACACCGGACAACCCGCTCCCGTCGCACCGCAACACTCGACCTGCGCCGCATGGCACGGGAGTCGATGCGCACTCTCGGTGAGCCCAAGGAGCTGTACTACAAGCAGCGCAAGCACAAGCTGCGACCGTTGGTACTCATCCTCGATGTG
>JALRJT010000123.1 GCA_023254985.1 Ilumatobacteraceae bacterium
GGCAAGGCGTTCCTCAACAGCGGTCAGACCTGCTCGGCACTCACCCGCATGACCGTTCCCGCTGCGAAACTCGCCGAAGCAGAACAACACGCTGCAGCCGCAGCATCGAAGATGAAGGTTGGCGATCCGTTCGCCGAGGGGACCAACCTCGGACCGCTTGCCTCCGCCGCTCAGCGCGACCGCGTGCAGGGCTACATCCAAAAGGGCATCGACGAGGGTGCAACCGTGCTCGTCGGAGGCCTCGGTGCCCCTGAGGGAACGACGACTGGCTACTACGTGAAGCCGACGGTGTTTACTAACGTCGACAACTCGATGACGATCGCCCAAGAGGAGATCTTCGGGCCAGTGTTGTGCCTCATCCCCTACACGGACATCGACGATGCCGTGCGCATCGCTAACGACACCGTGTACGGACTCGCCGGAGGCGTGTGGATGTCGACCCAGGAAAAGGGAATCGAAATCGCTCGTCGCATGCGCTCCGGTCAGGTCGAGGTCAACGGTGGTGCCTTCAACGTGAACGCACCGTTCGGTGGCTACAAGCAGTCAGGAGTCGGTCGCGAGCTCGGTCGCCACGGATTCGAGGAGTTCATGGAGACCAAGAGCCTGCAGCTCTGACCGTGCTCGACCCGAAACTCAAGTACGTCTCGCTCGTCACGTTTCGTAAGAGTGGAGATTCCGTGGCCACCCCGGTGTGGTTCGCGGACCTCGGTGGCTCGTACGGTGTGATCACCGACAACAACGTCGGCAAGGTGAAGCGCATTCGCAACAATCCGCGAGTGACGATCACGCCCTGCGACATGCGCGGCGCCCACCTCGAAGGAGCATCGACTATTCCCGCCACGGCACGAATAGTGTCGGGCGACGAGGCCACGAGGGTACGCAAGGCAATTCGACGCAAGTATCCGCTCACCTATCGCATGCTCGCCGTGATGTGGCACGTGCAAGTGCTTGCCGAAAAGCTGAAGCGTGTTCCACAAGACCCCGAAGTGGCAATCATCCTCACACTCGACTGACGGAATCATCGGAGTTGACTTGCGTGACGAGCATGAGTTCTTCACCGAATCACCGTTCGGATCATCGCCAGTGAGACTCCTACAGCCTCACCTTGGACGAGATTGGCGCATTACGTCGCGACGGCTACGTCCACGTGAGGGGTGTGATGTCCCCTGTGGAGATGAGCGCGATCAAGACATCTACGAGTGGTTCCTGCGGGCAGAAATTAGCGTTGTCGGCGAGGATGTCAACGACAGGTGAAGACGGCACCGACCTGCCGCGGTGTGCCGTGGATTCACGCACAGTCATAACGACGGTGGCGAAGTGTTGAACACCGTGGATGGCCTCCACGCCTAGGACACGCCGACGTAGTCAGGAACGTCCACGGCTAGAATGAGCGCACGACGTTTCGTCGCGCGGGTGTAGCTCAATGGCTAGAGTCCCAGCCTTCCAAGCTGGTTATGCGGGTTCGATTCCCGTCACCCGCTCCACAATGCCTCCACGGCTGCAGCCCATTCAGTTCAGCGTTGATGACTTCATCGGACGTATTACCCTGTCCGCGAATCGAAGTACTGGTTCGACCGACTGAGGGTGCCCGAAGTCCAATACGAAATGTCGTACTCCGACCTCGACGAGTCGTTGCAGTTCTTCGAGGAACTGGTCGGCTTCCGCGTCCGATTCTGGGAGTCCCTTCTCGATCGTCAATGAGATTTCAACATCTAAAGGATCACGACTAGCGCGTTCGGCGTGTTCGCGCACGATGTCGCGTTTCTTCATCCAACGCTCGACGTTCCCCTGCAACGACGCGTTCCACACGTCGGCGACCCTGCCGACGAGCGGAAGCCCGACCTGCTCGCCGTATGCACCTATGCAGATCGGAGGTATCACTTCCGGCCGTGGCGGCGCGGACGCCTCGAAGATCTTGTAATGCACGCCTTCGAAACTCGGAGCATCCTGAGTCCACATTGCGCGACAGATGTGAACGAGCTCTTCGAGTTGGGCAAATCGAATTGACGGTTTCGGGAACTGGTATCCGTAGGCGAGGTATTCGTCCTCTCGCCATCCGGCACCTATACCGAGCATGAACCTATTTCCGGACAGCACTTGCAACGTTGCCGCCATCTTGGCAGTCAGCGCCGGATTCCGATAGCCCTGGCCAAGAACATGGTGAGTGACCAGCACGTTGGGAAATTTCGCCGCCAACCAGGTGAGCGTCGTCCAGGCTTCGAGAAAAGGGTCGGTGCGTGAGTCAAAGCCGTAGAAGTGATCCGCGATCCACAGCGAGTCGAAATACTTGAGCGCCGTTGGGAGGATGTGCTGCTCTTGATAGAGGACGATCGACTGATGATCGCTCCACTTGTTCCCAATCACCGGGGACAGCCAGCCGAACTTGACCGTGTTCATCGATCCCGTCACGATCCTTGTTCCCTGAACGAATCCCCATCTGGATACGGGAACCACTCGGGATCTGGCTCTGCTCGTGGCGCAATCATCACCATCTTCGAGCGTCGGAACTGGTCCAGGCCTTCTGCGCCAAGTTCACGACCGGAACCAGTGAGTTTGCGGCCACCGAACGGTACCGCATCGTTGTCGTTCAGCGGAGTGTTCACCCACACGATCCCCGACTCGATCTCATGGACCGCCCTGAAGGCTTCTTCGAGCACTTCGGTGTAGATGTTCGCGCCGAGTCCGAGTACTGAATCATTCGCCAGTCGAATGGCCTCGTCGAGATCAGCCACACGACACACCGGTGCGATCGGACCGAAGCACTCTCCGTGCATGATCTCGTGATCATGGGAAACTTCGAGGATCGTTGGCTCATAGAACGCTCCACTCGTGGGAGCGCTCGGCCTTCGACCACCAGTGACGACTCGTGCACCTTGCTCGACCGCACGTGCGACGAGTCGCTCGACACGATCACGTTCGCGAAGTGACGCCATCGGACCGATGTCGACTGCGTCGAGACCGTTGCCGATTCGTAACGCCTTGGTCTGCTCGACGAACGCGCCCAGGAATTCGTCATAGATGTCAGTATGAACATAGAAGCGTTCGGCCGACGTGCACACCTGGCCACAGTTGAGGAATGCCGCAAAGGTCGCTCCACGCGCGACGGCATCGAGCGGAGCAGATGGCATCACGATGAATGGATCGTTTCCCGACGCCTCGGTGAGCACCGGCTTGAAGCGCTCGGCTGCCGTCTTGGCGACCGCGCGTGCCGCAGCAACGCTGCCCGTGAACGCCACTCCATGAGTGTGCTCGTGGCCGACGAGAGCCTGACCGACCGCCGCACCACCCGTCAACACTTGTACCAGGCCTGCAGGGAGATGATCGAACGCCGGCATCAACGAGAGCACGGTGAGCGAAGTGAGTTCGGACGGCTTGACGATGATCGCGTTGCCTGCAGCGAGCGCGCCAGCTGCCTGCCAACCAAACAGCAACACCGGGAAGTTGAAGGGAACGATCGACACGATGGTGCCGAGTGGTTCCTTCAGGGTCATGTGCATCTGACCGGCGATTGCTGGACCGGCAATTCGCCCCTGGTCGTGACGCGCGAGTTCGGCGTAGTAGCGGAATGCTGATGCCGAGGCACCGCCCTCCCAGTTGGACTCGCGGTAGGGCTTGCCCATCTCGCGTGTGAGGCACTCGCCCGTCGTGGCACTGCGCTCCACCAATCGCGTCGCAACCTCATGTAGCGCGGTGGCACGGTCGAGCGCGCTCATCGACCACCACACCTTCTGTGCAGCATTCGCTGCGGCTACGGCCGCATCGACCTCTTCGAGCGTTGCATCTCGATAAGAACCAACAGGCTGATCAGTGGCGGGATCGAACGTCTCGTGTGATGAACCAGCACCTGCCTGATAGACGCCATTCAGAAAGTGATGTCCCGATATCCGAGACATCAAGGCTTGGGCTTCTGTCCCCACGATGTATGTCCCGTCAGGTGATTGATGCGGCGTAGATGTCGGCGATCGTTGAGTCCAGCATCGCGTTGAATTCCGACTCGCTCTGCTTTGCCGACAATCCTTCGGTGAGCGCGCGGGAGAAGCTGGCGATCATGCCATTGTTGCGCGACAGTTTGGCGTTCGCATCTTCTCGCGAATAACCACCGGACAACGCAACGACCCTGAGTACGCTCGGATGCTTGACGAAATCTGCATAGAAGTTATCGGTGTTCGGCAAGGTGAGCTTCAACATGATCGGCTTGTCGGCCGGTTGCTGAGCGAGCTCTGCGGCGATTGCCGCCTTCAGCAAGTCTTCGGCTGCCGACTTCTCCGGGCTGCTGATGTCGACTTCCGGCTCGATGATCGGTACGAGTCCAGCGGCGAGGATTTGACGACCGACCTCGAACTGCTGTTTGACGACTGCGTCGATCCCCGCTTTGTTGGCGAGCTTGATGACGCTGCGCATCTTGGTTCCGAAGATCCCCTTCGACACGGCGCGTGCGAGCAGCGCGTCGAGCTCTGGCATCGGCTTCATCACCTGGGCACCGTTGGCCTCGTCTGCAAGGCCCTTGTCGACCTTGAGGAACGGAATGACACCCTTCTTCGACCAAAGGTATTCAGCGCTGCCAATTCCGTCGATGTCGCGGTCCATCGTTCCCTCGAAGAGGATTGCGCCAAGCACGCGATCGCCGGTGAACGCCGGGCTCTTGATCATGCGGGTACGCATGGCGTGGATGAGATCGAACATCTGAGCCTCACCCGAGTACTCCGACTCTTCGATGCCGTAGAGACGCAGGGCTTTGGGGGTGCTTCCACCGCTCTGGTCGAGGGCGGCGATGAAGCCCTTGCCCGAGCGCATCTTGTTCATTTGTTCAGTGTTCATTGGCCCTCATTTACGACGTCGTTCCGTAGAGACTGTAGTGCCCTCGCCACAACCCAAAAAGCCCTCAAATGCCGATGCTCCTTGGCGTTTGGCGCGTCTGCTCGCCTACGATGAGAAGCCTTGACGACGACGCCAGACCGCCTCGATCTCGACGCCCTCGTGCGTCGGTATGCCACGATCCCTGGGGGATTGTTGCCTGCACTGCACGCCATTCAGCACCGCGCCGGTTACATCGATCGGTCGCTCATTCCGACGATCGCTGAGGCGTTCAATCAGACGGTGAGTGAGATCCACGGCGTCATCACCTTTTACAAGGACTTCCGCACCGACAAACCTGCTGGACCGATCGTGCAGGTCTGTCGCGCCGAGGCATGCCAAGCCAGAGGCGGCCGTGAGGTGTGGGAGCGAGCCCAGCGCACCGCTGACGGCAAGGCAGTCGTCGTCGAGGAGGTGTTCTGTCTCGGGAACTGCGCCACCGGCCCGGCCGTCGCCGTCGATGGCCGACTTCACGGTGCCGTGACACCGAAGACGATCGACACGATCATCGACGATGCGATTGCGCGCAAGTCGCCCTCGCCCACCGTGGCAACCTCAGGCTCAGGTGTCACGGTCTATGTCCCGCGCGATGCAGCGGCGATCGCAGCTGGAGCAAACGACGTCGCCAAAGAACTTGCCGATGTCGATGGCGTGCGCGTCGTGCGCAACGGCTCGCGCGGAATGTTGTGGTTGGAGCCGATGATCGAAGTCGCAACACCGCATGGTCGCATCGCCTACGGCCCAGTGAGCGCAAAGGACGTGAAGGGTCTTCTCAAGTCGGGTCTCCTCGAAGGTGGCGAGCACAAACTGCGACTCGGTCGCACCGAGGACCTCGAATGGATGAAGCGCCAGCAGCGCATCACCTACCAGCGCGTCGGTGTTGTGGACCCACGCTCTGCAGACGACTACGAGAACCATCGCGGCATTGCAGGACTCACGCGCGCGCTTTCCATGACTCCTGCACAAGTCGTGCAAGAAGTGACCGAGAGCGGACTGCGTGGTCGCGGTGGCGCGGCCTTCCCCACCGGCATCAAGTGGAAGACCGTGCTCGAAGCACAGGCCTCACAGAAGTACATCGTGTGTAACGCAGACGAGGGTGACAGTGGCACGTTCGCTGACCGCATGCTGATGGAGGGCGACCCGTTCATGCTGCTCGAAGGCATGACGATCGCGGGATACGCAGTCGGCGCATCCGTCGGATACATCTACGTGCGCAGCGAATATCCAGAAGCGATCGAGGCGCTCAACGAGGCGGTCGCCTCAGCAACGGCTCGGGGCTGGCTCGGCGACAACATCCTCGGATCCACTTTCTCCTTCACGATCCATGTCCGCGTCGGGGCCGGCGCCTACATCTGCGGCGAGGAAACTGCACTGCTCGAGTCCCTCGAGGGCAAGCGTGGTGTCGTGCGTGCCAAGCCACCACTTCCCGCACTCGTTGGTCTCTTCGGCAAGCCGACGGTCGTGAACAACGTGATCAGCCTCGGCACCGTGCCGGCGATCCTCGCCGACGGTGCGCAGGCATATGTATCGCTCGGCGTCGGACGCAGTCGCGGCACACAGGTGTTCCAAATCGCAGGCAACGTCGCACGCGGCGGAATTCTCGAGACCGCATTCGGCATCACCCTCGGCGAAATCGTGAACGACCTCGGCGGCGGGACCGCGAGCGGACGACCGGTGCGTGCAGTGCAGGTTGGTGGACCGCTCGGCGCCTACTTGCCGACATCCAAGTTCGACGTGCCGATGGGTTATGAGGAATACGCCGCCGCAGAAGCACTCATTGGCCACGGTGGCGTGGTCGTGTTCGACGACACCGTGGACATGGCCGAACAGGCCCGCTTCGCGATGGAATTCTGCGCCGCCGAGAGCTGCGGCAAGTGCACCCCGTGCCGCATTGGATCCACTCGTGGAGTGGAGCTGATCGACAAGATCCGCAAGGGGGACAACCGGGAGGCCAACATTGAGGTCCTCGTCGACCTCTGCGAGGTCATGGCCGACGGGTCCTTGTGCGCCATGGGGGGCTTGACACCCATGCCAGTGCGCAGTGCGCTTACGCTATTTACCGAGGATTTCCAGGGGGCCACGAAATGACGCTGATCGACAACGACCTTGGGACCCCCGCACCGCGCGGAGCCTCGCGCGACGCCGTCCTTCCCGACGTCGCCGTGACGATCGACGGTATGCAGGTCGTCGTCCCCGAAGGAACCTCCGTGATGCGCGCAGCAGCGCTCGCCGGCGTCGACGTGCCGAAGTTGTGTGCCACCGACAAGTTGGATCCGTTCGGTTCGTGCCGCTTGTGCCTCGTCGAGATCGATGGTCGCAAGGGCACGCCTGCCTCGTGCACGACACCGGTCGCCCCGGGAATGTCGGTCACGACACAGTCGCCGAAGCTCGAGCGCCTT
>JALRJT010000056.1 GCA_023254985.1 Ilumatobacteraceae bacterium
CAGGTGTCGCAACTGATCACGAGCACTGGCTCGGGCGTGGGCTCTACGGGGAACAGTTCCTCGGTGGTCATCGGGTGTCTCCTTAGTGTCTGGCTGGGTGCGTGGCTAACTGTCTGGGATGTGTGCACGAGATCTGCACGATGACAGCCTGACGACGGGGTGTAGCGAGATTTCTTAGGAGGCCGAGAGCACCGCGCCCGAGGCGTCGATCTCGAGCACGTGGGTCGTCCCGTCCTTGGGCAACTGTGCGGCGATCGACGCTGCCTCGGCACGGTCGCACATGACCGCGACGGTCGGACCGGATCCCGACAACCACGCAGCCCACGCCGAAGTCGACAACGCGGCCTCGAGAGCCGCCTTCGACGTAGGAGCTGCGGCCAGACGAACGTCCTGGTGCAGCCGGTCGGTGAACGCCGCACGCATCACGGAGGTGTCCCCAGAGGCGAGCGCTCCCATGACGAGTGCCGTATGCCCGATGTTGAAGATGACGTCCTTCAACGCGATCTGTGCAGGAATCGAGGTGCGCGACTTTTCCGTCGAGGTCTGCGTCTCGGGCACCCACGCCACAATTGCGGGATCGACTCCAAGCGGCAGACACACAACTTCACCTGAGGCGCTCGCGGTCACGCCTCCGTACAGCGAGGCCGCCACGTTGTCGGGGTGACCCTCCATCGCAGTCGTGAGATGCAAGATCGAGCGCTTCGCACTATCAAAGGACGTAGCACCGATGCCGTTGCGCTGAGCGTGTGAAGCGACCACGCCCGCGACGCGCGCAGCACCGGAGAACCCGAGCCCGCGACCCATCGGAATCCTGGAGGCGACCCACAACGATCCCGTTCCACCGGTTTCGGCGAACGCGACTTGTGCGGGGTGATGGGAGTCGACAACACGAGCTCCCTCTAGTGGTGACGACTCCCCGTCGACGCCGGCGACGAGATACAGCGAGAGCGCCATGCCGAGTGCATCGAATCCCGGGCCGAGGTTGGCCGAACTTGCCGGCACGCGAACGTGAAACGACCCAGACATCGCGACCTATCGTGCCACAGACGAACTGACGCGAACGAGTGCCTCGAGCACGGATCGCGCCTTGCCAGAGTCGATGCTCTCGCACGCTCGCGCGACACCGTCTGCCATCGAGTCAGCGACACCCGCGACCACGAGTCCGGCCGCGGCGTTCAAGACCACGATGTCGCGAATTGCACCGGTCTTACCATCCAAGGTCTCGCGCACGATCCGCGCGTTGTCCTCTGGTGCACCACCACGAATCGCGTCCAGACCCGCCACTTCCAGTCCGAGGTCGTTCGCATCGACGACCATTTCGCGAACACTCCCCTCGTGCACGTCGAGCACGTGATTCGGACCACTCAGCGACAACTCATCGAGCCCACCGTGGCCGTGCACGACCCACGCACGCGTGACGCTGCGACGCAACAAGGTGTTTGCCATCACCTCAGCAAATTTCGCCTGGCCGACGCCGACCACCATGAAGGAGATGTCAGCCGGATTCGCCATCGGGCCGAGCAAGTTGAACGAGGTCGGAATGCCGAGTTCCTTGCGCGTCGGTCCCGCGTGTCGAAACGCAGGATGGAACACCGGCGCAAACGCAAACCCCATCCCGGCCTCCGTCACGCATCGCGCCACACCTTCGCCGGACTGTTCGAGCACTACACCGAGTTGCTCGAGCACATCCGCGGTTCCACACTTCGACGACGAGGCTCGATTGCCGTGCTTGCACACCGGCACGCCGACACCGGCGACGACCAGCGCGGCCATCGTCGAGACATTCACTGAATGCGATGCATCACCACCCGTGCCGACGATGTCGATCGCACGTGCTGCGATCTCCTTCGGCAACTCGATTCGTCCGGAAACAGCAAGGACCGCATCCAGCATCCCGCCGAGCTCTTCGGCCGTTTCACCCTTCGAGCGCAGCGCGACGAGGAATGCTGCGATCTGCGCCGAGGTCGCCTCGCCAGCGAGAATCGACTCCATGGCACCGCGCGTCTGATCGGCACCGAGGTCTGCTCGAGACGTGAGCTGTGCGAGCAGTGTCGACCAACCACCGACGCGATCGATCGCGCTCATCGCGTGACCTCAGGCAGTGCGACGACGAATGCGCAACAGCCGGCGACGTTCGCGGGCCGTTGCCCCGCCCCACACGCCCTGTTGTTCACGGTTGTCGAGGGCATAGTTCAGACACGCTATGCGTACCTCGCACTCTTCACAGACTGATTTGGCGAAGTCGGCGTGCTCGTCGTTTTCGGGATAGAAGATCTCGGCGTCGAGACCACAACAGGCTCCCTTGCTCCGCCACGACACATCCGCGCTCGACATCCACGGCCCCCTTGCCACCTGACGTGGCCCCCGGGGCGACTGTATGGCACGAATTTGGGTCGATGCCAATTTCCCGCCCTGGGCCCGTGAGACCCAAGACGGGGGCTGTGGATAGCGAAACCCTTACGGGCGCAGGTCCGTGAGCAGTTCCTCGATCGCAAACGGGGCGAGTTCGACGGCCTCGAGATAGTTCGGCAGGTCGCAGGTGACGAGCACTCCGCCCTTGGCGAACTCCTCGACCTGCTCTGGGGTGAACTCGAAGCGCACGTAGTGCACGGCTGCGGTCACGTGATCACGGGTGAGAGTCTCCGCGTGGCCCTCCTCGGTGATGCTGCGCACCTTGTCGCCGTTGGCGAGCGTGAGCACGATCGAGCGCTCGATGCCGACGAGCTTGGGCAGCCACTCGCGCATCTGATCGTCGCTCGTGAGCTCGATGAAGAGGGTTGCCGAGAGCTGACCGGCCTCGGGGATGAGCGGGTTGTAGGCCTTCAGTTCCTCGTGCACGAGGTCGTCGTTGACGACCTTTTCTGCTCGCAACATCTCGTGGATCTGGTTGAGCATCGTCGCGCGGTTCTCGAACATCAACGTGACGATGGTGCCAAGGCTCACGCGACGCTTGCGCTTGGTCTCGATGATTGCCGAGCGTGACTCCTCGCGTACGCGCTCATATGCACGCAGGTCGAGGATGTCGTCGATGGTGAGCTTGCGATTCATGGTGGGGGTTGCCATGTCTTAGTTCTCCTCTGGTATGCCGTACGCCCGCGCGATCATCTGCAACGGGTGGACGGGCTTGTTTCCTGTCTGTTCGTTGATTGCGGTGTTGGCCAAGTGGCAGTCGCCAGTGACGATGTCACCGCCGGCGTCCTTGACCATCTGTCCGAGCTTTTCTCCGATCGGTAGCGAGAGGTGCGCATTTTCTGCACGCAACCCCCACATGCCATCGATGCCGGAACACTGTTGGACGAGCTTGATCTTGGCGCCCGTCAGCTTCATGAGGTCACGACTCTTCAAACCGATGTTCTGGGCACGCAGGTGACATGGCGTGTGATACGTGACGGTCTCGGGGATCGTGCCGGTGAACTCCGTGTCGAGCGACGTGCCCTCGGTCTTGTGCAACTTGACGAGATATTCGGCCGCGTCAAAGGTGTGCTCCGAGACGAGCTTGGCGTCTGGGCCACCCACGTAGTCGACGTAGTCCTTCTTCAACACGTAACTGCACGTCGGCTGCGGCACGACGATGTCGTTGCCGCTGCGCACCTCATCGGCGAGCATCTTCACGTTGCGCACCGCCACCTTGGTGAACGAGTCGATGTCACCGGAGTGCAGGAACGGCGCACCGCAGCAGCCGGCGTCACCGGCGATCGAGCACTCGATGCCGTTGTGCTCGTAGACCTTCACGAGGTCCTTACCGATGTTCGGATCCTGATACTCGACGAGGCACGTCGGGAACACCGCGACCTTTGCCTGACGCTTGGTGAGGCGCACCTTCGGTCGCTTCTTGAACCAGGTGGTGAACCGGGTCTTCGCGAACGGCGGCAACATGCGCACGCTCGAGATTCCGGCGGTCTTTTCGACGACCTTGCGCACGAGCGATCCGGGCTTAGAGCCCATCACGACGCTCGTCACCGCGCCGATTCCCGGCGTCGTGGCAACCGTGCCGATGGCATCGGTGCGACCCATGATCGCCGTCGTTGCCTTGTCGCGTGCCGAGACCTGACCATTGGCCCTGCGCATCGCATCGGCGCGCAGCATGAGGCGTGGGAAGTCGAGTGCCCATTCGTGCAGCTCAGGGATGTACGGGCACATCACGTAACACAACTTGCATTGGAAGCATTCGTCCACGACGTGGTCCTGCTGCGCGGGGGTCATCTTGCCCGCGTCCTGATCCTCGTGCTGGTCGACATAACTGAACAGCGTCGGGAACGAGGGGCAGAACTTGAAGCACAAGCGGCAGCCGTGGCACAGATCGAACACGCGCTCCATTTCCTTGCGCGTGTCGGCTTCATCCAAGTACAGCGGATGCTTCGGGTCGTAGATCGTTGTCATCGAAAAACCTTAGAAAAAGAGAGGGGTATGAAAATCAACCGGACGGGGGACCCGATCATGTCGGAGTCCCCCGTCGATTGTCTGCCAGCACCTGGAATCAGGAGATGGACTTGAGGCCCTCCGAGAAGCGGCCAGCGTGGCTCTTTTCGGCGCGTGCGAGCGTCTCGAACCAATCTGCGATTTCGGCGAAGCCTTCCTCGCGGGCGGTCTTGGCGAAGCCTGGGTACATCTGGGTGTACTCGTAGGTCTCGCCTGCGATCGACGCCTTCAGGTTCTGCTCAGTGTCACCGATCGGCTCGCCCGATGCCGGGTCGCCGACCTCTGCGAGGTACTCAAGGTGACCGTGTGCGTGGCCGGTCTCACCGTCTGCGACGTTCTTGAAGAGCGACGCGACGTCTGGGTAACCCTCGACGTCTGCCTTCTGTGCGAACCACAAGTAACGGCGGTTGGCCTGGCTCTCGCCGGCGAACGCCTCCTTGAGATTCTCATGAGTCTTGGTGCCGTGAAGGCTTGCCATGATGTTCTCCTTAGTGTTTTGGGGTTGGTGTACTAGCTGACTTGCTCTTCTTCACTTGTGGTGAAGGAGATCTCTTGGACGACGCCTCGCACGAAGCGCACACGCCGCGAAACACGACGCCGATGTCGTCGACGTTGAATCCATCCACGCCCTTCGGGCGCAGCGCAGAGGCGCGCTCGACGTGCACGTCGGTGATCGCGCCGCACACGTTGCAGATGGCGTGGTGGTGGTCATCGACGTTCGGGTCGAAGCGGGTCACGCCCTCGCCCAAGTCGATCGTCTGCAACTCACCCATCTCGGCGAGTTCGTTCAACGTCTGGTACACGGTGCGCAACGAAATGCCCGGCATCTTGTGGCTTGCGGTTGCATACAGCGCATCTGCAGTCGGGTGGGTGGTGTTGTCGTGCAACAGCGAAAAGATCAGCTGGCGCTGCGGCGTGAGCTTGCGGCCATGCGCGCGGTAGGTCGCTGCGAGGACTGCGGGGGAATTCATAGGAGAGAAAGTAGATGCAGACGGAGATAATTTGCAATTCGTGCGAACAAACAATTCTTGAAATTTGCGACTTCCGTCACATCTGCAACCGATGAGGACTTGCATCTATTCCCCCATTTAGGGTGTGGCCATGGATTTTCGCCGCGACGAGCACCTGAACGCGTTGCGAACCCATATTTTTGACCTCCTCGTCGTCGGTGGCGGGATCACCGGCCTCGGTGTGGCCCTGGATGCGGCATCCCGCGGGCTCTCGGTGGCCCTGGTCGAACGAGACGATTTCTCCTCCGGCACCTCGAGCAAGTCGAGCAAGCTCGCCCACGGAGGACTTCGCTACCTCCAGCAAGGAGAGGTTCGCCTCGTCTACGAAGCACTGCACGAGCGCCAACGCATGTTGCGCAACGCACCACATCTCGTGCAGGTGATGCCGTTCATGATTCCGATCCTCACGAAAGACGGCGTCATCTCGAAGAAAATCGCGCGAGCACTCGGGAGCGCACTGTGGATGTATGACGTGACCGGTGGTTGGCGTATCGGCAAGTTGCACCGTCGACTGCGCGCGAAAGCGGCACACGCCCACTTCCCCACCATGCCTGCAGAAAAGCTGTCATCGGGCTACCTCTATTACGACGCCACCGTGGACGACTCGCGTCTGTGCATTGCCGTTGCTCGCACCGCAGCAGACCTCGGAGCAACGATTGTCAACCGATGTGCCGTCGTCAAGATCACCCACGACGCGCACGGCGTCGCGAACGGCGCGGTCGTGCGCACGGCCGAGGGTGATGAATTCGGAGTTGCCGCCAAGACGATCGTCAACGCGGGTGGCGTGTGGGCAGACGAAGTTCGCACCGCGGACGAAGGTCGCGACCCACACAGCATCAGACCTGCCAAGGGCGTGCACATCACCATTCCGTGGGACAAGGCGCGGAACGACATCGCCGTCGTGATTCCCGTGCGTCGCGATCGCCGCAGTTTGTTCGTCGTGCCATGGATCAAGAACCCCGACGGCACCTACCGCTACACCTACGTCGGCACCACCGACACCGACTTCGCCGGCGACGTCGATGAGTCGCAGTGCAGCGTCGACGACATCGACTACATCCTCGAGGCGCTCAACCAGTCGATCACCACCAACGTGACGCGCAACGACGTCACCGCGGTGTGGTCAGGACTGCGACCACTCGTGCGTCAAGCAGATGGCACTGCCGCCTCGGGCAAGACCGCCGACTTGTCGCGCAATCACAAGGTCGCCGTATCGCCATCAGGCGTCGTGTCGATCACCGGAGGCAAACTCACGACGTATCGCAAGATGGCAGAACACACCGTGGACGAAGTGTGCTCGCGACTCGGTCGCCGCTCGACGAGCAAGTCGAAGCGACTCACACTCATCGGTGGTCGCGGATTTGAACGCGCCGCACTTGACGGTGAGCACGCCCACCTCGCCCAGCGCTACGGAACCGAGCTTGACCGCGTGTTGGCGATCGCCGCAGAGTCACCTGCATTTTCTCGACCCCTGATCGACGGCCTGCCCTATCTCGGCGCAGAAGCGATCTTTGCGGTGCGCCACGAGATGGCGCTCACCCTCGATGATGTGCTGGCGCGTCGTACACGCGCACGCATCGTCGATCGTCGGGCAACGCTTGCCAGCGCACGCCAGGTCGCGGAGTTGATCGCACCCGAACTCGGCTGGTCGCAGCAAGAAATCGATGCCCAGGTGCGCGACTTTGTCGAATCCTGTGCGCGCGAAGAGGCTGCGGGCGTCGTGTCGGAGGCCGAATACCTCGCCTCCACTCGGCAAGACTGAACCCCATGGAACCAACCCCGCCAATCGAGTTCGGGGTGCCGGTCAAAGACCTCACCGAACGCTTCAGTAGCCGCATTGACGTACCCAATGCGATCATCGAGCAGCTCGCCACAATCTGCCGCTCATCTCGTGACGCTGAACAACTCGCCGAACACGCCCGCGACTGGTGGCCGCTGTCGATGTATTGGGCACTTCGAGGTTCGGTGCCTGCATTCCCCGCCATCGTCATGCACCCGACAACGACGAAAGAGATCTCCGAGATCGCCGCGGTGTGCCACGAGAAGCAAATCCCACTCACGGTGTCGGGGGGTCGTAGCGGTGTGAGCGGCGGCGCAGTCCCCGCTCGAGGCGGCATCGTCATCGACGTGACGTCGCTGCATGGAATCGTCGACGTGGACACAACATCGGGAATCGTGCACGTGCGCCCAGGAACCTTTGGACCCGATCTCGAATCGGAGCTCGCCGAGTACGGATTGTCCGTCGGACACTTCCCCCAATCGTTTGAGCTCTCCACCGTTGGTGGCTGGATCGCGGCACGTGGCGCGGGACAATTTTCCACTCGCTACGGAAAGATCGACGACATGGTGGTCGCACTCGAGGTCGTGCTCGCAGACGGTCGAGTGATTCGCACGGGTGGCGCACCGGCGGGAGCAGACGGACCCGATCTCGTGTCCTTGTTCATCGGCAGCGAGGGCACGCTCGGGATCATCACCGACGTGTGGCTGCGTGCACATCCACGGGCTACAACGACGACCCACGCCGCGTACTCACTCGACTCGATGGAAATCGGCATCGAAGCATGTCGACGCATCGTGCGCGACGGCGCCACTCCCGCCGTGTTGCGACTGTATGACGCAATCGAGTCCAAGCGTTCGCATGGCGGGGACGGCACGCGTTGCACGCTCCTCGTCCTGGATGAAGGAGATGATGAACTCACCCGCGCCACGATGGCCGTCGTACACCGGCACACGCTTGACCTCGGCGCACGTATCGAAGACACGTCGCTCGTCGAGCACTGGCTGAATCACCGCAACGACACGAGCGGCCTGCAAGCGCTCACGCGCAAGGGTTACGTCGTGGACACCATGGAAGTAGCCGGTCCGTGGTCGAGCCTGCCTGGCGTGTATGCAACGGTGCGTGATTCGATGTCGAAGGTCCCGGCCTCGCGTTCGGTGAGCGCACACCTTTCGCACAGCTACCTCGACGGCGCCTGCCTGTACTTCACCTTCGCCGGCGACAAGGTCGAGGACCCCGAGGCGCTCTATCGCGCGTTGTGGGATGCGGGGCAACGTGCAGCACTATCTGCCGGAGCAAACCTCTCACACCACCACGGCGTCGGTCTCAATCGCTCACGCTTCATGCGCGAGGCGCTCGGGTCGTCGTTCGACGTGCTCGGATCCATCAAGCGCGCACTCGACCCGCACAACATCCTCAACCCGGGCAAGCTCGGGTTCGACGATTCGGATCCCTGGCCATGAGCGTGCTCGTCATCGACGTCGGCACGACGGGTCTGCGTGCCGCCCTCGTCACCCGCGAGGGCACCGTCGAACACTTGCGCTACGAAAAGTGCGCGCCAACCTCCCCGTTCCCTGGGCTTGTCGAATTCGATGCTCGCGCGATGGCAGATGCCGTCTTGAGAGTCGCGGCGGAAGTGGTGTCTCTGGCCGATCGCATTGACGGCATCGGCATCACCACGCAACGTGCGAGCACCGTGATGTGGGATTCACAGACACTGCAACCGCTCGCACCGGGTCTCGGTTGGCAGGACTTGCGCACGGTCGGCGATTGCATCGTGTCGCGCGCCGAACATGGACTCGTGCTCGCACCCAACCAAACCGCGACGAAAGCAAAATGGCTGCTTGCCAACACACCGATCGCGGATCGCAGCTCCGTGCGCATCGGCACGATCGATTCGTGGATTGCAGCAGTGCTCTCAGAGGGCTCACTCCACGTGACGGACCATTCGAATGCCGCCGTGACTGGACTGTTCTCGCTCGACACGATGAATTGGTCGCCACGCATCTGTGAGTTGATGGGTGTGGATGTTGCAATGCTGCCGTCGATCGTGCCCTCGAGCGGCGTGGTCGGAAATGCGACTGCACTCGTCGGGGCGCCACCGATCGCGTGCCTCATCGGCGACCAGCAATCCTCGCTCGTCGGACAAGGTTGTGTCACACCCGGCCAAACGAAGATCACCTTCGGCACGGGCGGGATGTTGGACGTGGCCACTGGACATGACGCACCACGAAGTCCGCAACGCTCGAGTGGCGGCACGTTCCCGATCGTCGCGCACAGTTCGCAGAGCGGGATCTCCTACGGCGCCGAGGCCATCATGTTGTCGGCTGGCAGCAACGTGGAGTGGTTGTGCGACGACTTGGGCCTGATCGACTCACCCTCAGACAGCGACACACTCGCTGCAACTGTTCCAACCACCGACGGCGTCGTGTACGTGCCCGCACTCCTCGGTCTCGGCACACCGCAGTGGGACTACGGTGCACGCGGCACGCTGCTCGGCATCACGCGCGGCACCACTCGTGCTCACATCGTGCGTGCCGTGCTCGAGGGCATCGCCCATCGCGGAGCAGACCTCGTCGATGCCGCCAAGGCCGACACCGGCTGTGAGATCACCACGCTGCGCATCGACGGCGGCATGAGTCGCAATGCCACCTTCGTGCAGGCTCTTGCGAACGCAACCGGGCTCCCCGTCGAGGTGTCTCCCGTCACTGAGGCGACCACACTCGGGGCGGGCTTCCTCGCCGGAGTCGCCGTCGGCACGTGGAATTCCTTGGGCGAGGCAGTGCGCACCTGGGCCCCACGCCAGACCGTGACCCCTACGGACCATCTGGACCGCGAAACATGGCGCGAAGCGGTGTCTCGGGCGGCTGGCTGGATACCCGAGTTATCGGGTCTTGACTTCTAGATTATTAGCGCCCCATCGCAACCCGAAAGGAACGCCACCGTGCCCACCGCGCCACTTCGCAGCGCACCCTCGGAACGCCCCAACGCGGCCGACTCCGAGTTGTTGGCTTTCGCCCAAGGCGCTGAGCTCGCCGTGCATGACCTCTACACGAAGGCGATCGACTCCGGTCGCTTCACCGGCGACGAGCTGACGATGCTCGAGCAGTTCGCAGCCCACCACCTCGCCTATGCCCAATCGATCAACGGTCTGATCGGCAAGGATGCGACCAACCAGCGCAACGCGGGCGTCTATGGCGCGTATTCCGGCCAGATGACGACCGGCTCAGCCGCATACCGAACCTTGCAGGCACTCGAGAACACTCTCGTGGCCACGCACACCGACATCTTGGCGAAGCTCGAGAACCATGATGCGGCGGTGCTCGTCGCCTCGATCATCACCGTCGAAGCTCGTCACGCGGCAGTGTTCGGCGTGTTACCGAACTTGAACCTCGCGAGCGCCCTCGACAACACGGCCTCCTCGATCGCGCCAGCATCGAATGCGCCTGCAGCGACGAGCGAAACGACGGTGGCCCCATGAACGACAACACACTTTCTCGCCGCGAACTCCTGCGCATGGGCGGTCTCACGGTCGTCGGCGCGACGTTCCTCGCCGCGTGCGGCAAGCAGGCCAACGTCCCCGAGAGCGCGAACATCGCCAGTGTTGGTGTCGTTCCCCCGACGACCGGTCTTCCCGCGGTCGAAGTCACCGATGCGGTGCTCATGCGCACTGCGGCTTCGCTCGAATACAACGCGATCGAAACGTACGAACTCGTGCTCTCGAGCGGTCTCCTCACCGGCGACTACGCGAAGTTGTCTGACGCGGTGAAGCGCTTCCGCGACGATCACACACGCCACGCCGATGCCGTCAACTCACTCGCCGTGCAGCTTGGTGGCAAGACCGTCACCTGTGGCAACGCACGAATCCAGTCGCTGTACATCGACCCGGCAATCGAACTCATCACCGCGAGCGGGAACCCCGACGCGGGAGTGGATGTGATCTCGCTCGCGCACGGTCTCGAGAACCTGGCGACGCAGACCTACCAAGGCGTCGTCGGATTGCTCTCGACTTCACAGTTGCGCGCAGCCGCGATGCGCATCGGCGCAGACGAAGCGCGTCACGCGGTCGTGCTCGCCCAGGTGCTCAACCCCGGTTACGGCGCAGTCGGCCCGACCACCAATGAGACGACGGGCAAGGCGAACGTGGCGAGCGTGCCGATGGCCTTCGGGTCGCAGGCAAGCGTGCAGATCTCGATCGGTGCACCGAACGCAGAGGGCGCCAAGACGACGGTTGCGATGGAAACGCCAAGTCTCAATTCGCTCGTCTACGACTACGTTTCCTGCTGACTAGCCAGACGGTCTTTTCGCGACCGTACACTGACGAGTGACGGTGAGCCGGTCGGATGGCCGCGGGTCGATGTAAGTCGATCTGAGGAAAGTCGGGGCTTCACAGGACAAGGTGCTGGCGCGAGCCAGGTCGGGGAAACCTGACGACGGGTGCAACAGAGAGAGACCGCCGATGGATGGCGCCGCAAGGCGACGTCACAGGTAAGGGTGAAACGGTGCGGTAAGAGCGCACCAGCACGAGGAGCGATCCCCGTGGCTCGGTGCCCCCACTTGAAGCAAGACCATGCAGAGGGCATGGGCGGTCCGCCCGCATTCCAGCAATGGAATGCACCCCTCGGGTAGGTCGCATAGAGGGATGGTCATCGGTTGCGATCACTCGCAACTACAGAACCCCGCTTACAGACCGACTCACCGTCACTTAGTGCGAGGACTTGGCGAACGCCACCTGGCGCGACGTCCACACCGCAAGCACGGCACCAACAATCTCGAGCGGCGCATTCCACCAACTGCGCGACACGACCGGCAGCGCATCATCGACGAAGTCGATTCCGCCGATCGGCCACCAGAACATCTGGGTGTTAGCAAATGCAAAATCGAACACGAGATGCAAGAACAGACCGATGACGACGGCGAGCCACGCCTTGCGTACCGGCTTGCGACCGAACGTTGCCGCCATCACGAGGGTCATCGAGCCGACCACGCTCACGACGGAATGCGCCACGCGCGCACCCGACACACCGTCAATGAGGTCAGGAAGAAGCGCGCATGCCCCATACAGAGTTGGCCAAAAAAGTCGGCCTGAGTACCACGCCGTGCAAGGAGCGGGTGAAACGACTGGAGCGGGACGGCGTAATCCAGCATTATCAGGCGGTTCTGAACCCGGTGGCGCTGGATCGCGGTCTGGTGGTTTTTGTACAAATCCGGTTGAACCGGACATCGCAGGATATTTTTGAGGAGTTCACCGCGCGGGCGTTGGATCTCGAAGAAGTGCAAGAGTGTTATCTCGTTAGTGGCAACTTCGATTACTTGCTGAAAGCTCGCGTCGCCAATATGAACGCTTACCGCGTGCTGCTAGGAGAGACATTGCTAACCCTTCCGGGTGTGCAGGAGTCGACCAGTTATGTGGTGATGGAACAGGTCAAGGAATCCCTGACGCTGCCAGTGCCGCGCTGAGACAGGCGTCAGTGGACACTCCCGGGTCACGCTAATCTTCGTTATCACCAGAGCTTATGAAATTGCGCCTTGCTGGTGGCAACGCCCTGCGCTACTGTCCGTCCCCCGCCCCCCGGTTCGTTATCGAGGGTAGTCACGCCTACAAATACGAACAACGATGATATTATGGCACAATATATGCCATTATATTGGCGGC
>JALRJT010000020.1 GCA_023254985.1 Ilumatobacteraceae bacterium
CTGAACGCTGCGACGGGTGAGTACGAGGATCTCGTCAAACTCGGCGTGATCGACGCAGCCAAGGTGACCCGCTCCGCATTGCAGAATGCGGCGTCCATTGCGGCGTTGTTCCTGACCACCGAAGCGGTGATCGCGGACAAGCCAGAGGAAGCAGCACCGGCGATGCCGGGCGGCGGAATGGACGACTACTAAGTCGACATCGAGAGCGCGAGACTGACTACATGATCGCGCTCGTCACCACGCACGAAGCACGAGGGCACGACAAGGATCTCGGGATCCTGAGTCGTGCCCTCGATGCATGTGGGGCCAAGTGGGAAATCGTCGACTGGGATGACCAGGCCGTCGACTGGTCAACGTTTGATATCGGAGTGCTGCGCAGCACGTGGGATTACTACGAGCGACTCGGTGAGTTCCTCGTGTGGGCACGCGGGGTAGGAGCGCGGACGAGACTGTTCAACCCACTCGACATCGTGCAGTGGAACGTTGACAAGCGGTATCTCATCGATCTCGCGCAGGCGTCGATCAACGTGATGCCGACCACCTTTGTTTCCCGTGAGCGAGATCTCGTCTCTCTCGACTTGTCGCGTGATGTGATCATCAAGCCTGCGGTGAGCGCAGGATCGAACAACACTTCGCGCTACGTCGGGAAACCGGAGGCTGCCAAGGAACACATCGAGCGCATCATGCGGACGAGTGGGGTGGCACTCGTGCAGCCCTATCAGCCGACCATCGACACACTCGGTGAGACCGGACTCGTGTATCTCGCCGGTTCGTTCAGCCATGCATTCGGGAAGGCTGCGATCTTCGGCGTCAACGACCCTCGTCACAATGGGCTGTACATGGAGGAAAACATCACGGCCCGAGTTGCAACAGACGCAGAGCGCGCTCTCGGCGATCATGTCCTTCAGGTGCTCAAGGATCGATTCGGTGAGTACCCGCTGTATGCGCGAGTCGACATGGTGACGAATGAGTCGGGTATGCCCGAAATCATGGAAGTCGAATTGGTCGAACCCTCGCTGTATCTCCACCTCGATGACGACGCACCAGCCCGTGCTGCTTCTGCGCTCGTTGGGGCAGCAGAGCGAAGCCGTCACTAACCTGATCGACGATGAGCGAACCACTTTCCCCCTCCGTCGGCATGGCCGTCATTCATCTCTTCGGCCATGCGGCAATGGATTTCGACCCGTCCGCCACGATCGATGCCTTCAACGAAGCCAAGGACCGAGGCACACAAGTCGTCGCCGTGTCGATGCTCGGGCACAAGGCGGACGTGGCGTTCATGGCGATTGCATCAGACATGCGCGACTTGCGCACGTTCCAGTCGGCGATTCAGCGTGCAGGGATCTTCATCACCGACAGCTACGTGTCATTGACCGAGGTGAGTGAATATGCGGCCAACGTCCCGGAGGAGATGAAGAACGCTCGCCTCTACCCGCAGATCCCAATCGTCGGCAAGAACGCTTGGTGCTTCTATCCGATGTCCAAGAAGCGCGAAGCCACGGACAACTGGTTCACACTGCCCTTCGACAAGCGCAGCGAGTTGCCGATGGAGCACGGCAAGAGCGGGCGAACCTTCGCCGGCCGCGTCGTGCAGCTTGTTACGGGATCAACGGGACTCGATGACTACGAGTGGGGCGTCACCTTGTTCGCAGTCAACCCGGACGACCTGAAGGACGTCGTGTACACGATGCGTTT
>JALRJT010000184.1 GCA_023254985.1 Ilumatobacteraceae bacterium
AGGACTTCATCATCGAATACCCTGGCCGCGACGGCTCAGCAGTGCAGGCAGTGTCGGGAATCTCGATCGACATCGTCGAAGGAGAGACACTCGCCGTCGTCGGTGAGTCTGGCTGCGGCAAGTCGACGCTCGCCAAGGGCATCATGCGCCTCATCGAAACGAAGTCGGGCTCAGTGAACCTGCTTGGCACCGACATGGCTTCCTTGAAGGGCGAGGCCCTTCGCACGGTCCGTCCGAAGATGCAGATGATCTTCCAGGACTCGATCAGCTCACTAGATCCACATCTCAAAGTGAACGCCCTCGTTGAACAGCCGCTCAAGGTCTGGAACCGCGGCAACGAAGAGGAACGTAAGGCCAAGGTGCGCGATCTCCTCTCCTCCGTCGGTCTCGACCCAGAAGTCGTCGGTGATCGCAAGCCGACCGAATTCTCCGGCGGCCAATGCCAGCGAATCAGCATTGCGCGAGCCCTCACCCTCGAGCCGAAGTTGCTCATCTGCGACGAGCCGGTGTCCTCACTCGACGTGAGCATCCAGGCACAGATCCTGAACATTCTGCAGGACATGAAGGAGCGCTACGGGTTGTCGCTCCTGTTCATCTCGCACGACCTGTCCGTCGTTCGGGCCATCAGTGACCGGGTGGTCGTGATGTACCTCGGCAAGGTGTGCGAGGTCTCCCCTGCGAACGAATTGAGCGAACGTCCGCTCCACCACTACACCCATGCCCTCGTCAGCGCGGTGCCGATCCCCGACCCAACCAAGGTGTCCGGCCGTGCGGTCCTCGAGGGCGAGCCGCCTTCGCCGACGAACCCACCTTCGGGATGCCGATTCCGCACGCGCTGCCCAGCCGCCACTGACAAGTGCGCTGCAGAAGAGCCCCAGCTCACCGATGCCGGCAATGGCCACTACGTGGCGTGCCACCACCCACGCGCCTAGCGCTGGTTTCTGATACACCCCATCGGTACTCTCACCTGATGGACATCATCCTCGTCGTTCTCCTCGTCGTCCTCATCTTCCTCGTGGCGCTCGCCATCACGCGTTTTGCCAAGCCGAGTTCGTCTCCAGTTCCCGCCCTCGACGTGACCACGCAGGTCACGAGCGCGGTCAACGAGGCCCTCAACGATGCACTCGCCACGATGTCCGCACAGGCTCGACGTGATCGCGAGGAGTCGATTCGCCTCGCCTCCGAGACAATCGCCAAGTCCGGTGTCGAGCAACTCGGCACCAAGGCCCAGGTCATCGATACCGCCTTGCATGGGATCGCCAACCAGATGAGCCAACGTCTCGAGGCGTTGTCCACCGAACTGAACGCACTGCGCGAAAAGAACAACATCCAATACGACAGCGTCGGCAAGGCCGTCGAGGCACTGTCCAAGCGCACGGACAATCTGAACGAGATCCTCTCGAATTCACAGAAGCGTGGACAGTGGGGCGAACGAGTCGTCGAGGACATGTTGCGTGCAGCTGGGTTCATCGAGAACGTCAACTACACCAAGCAAGACATCAACTCAGCTGGCGGAAAGCCTGACTACAAGTTCATGATGCCACCGAACCGTGTGCTGTTCATGGACGTGAAGTTCCCTCTCGACAAGTACGCCCTGCACTTCGCCGCCGAAACCGACGCGCTTCGTGCACAGGCACGCACGGAGTTCGTGAAAGCAGTGCGCGGCCACGTGGATGCGCTCGCCAAGCGTGACTACGTGAACAATGCCAAGGAAGAGGCTGTCGATTACGTGCTCATGTTCCTCCCGAATGAGAGCATTTCGAGCTTCGTCCATGAAGCCGACCCGACGCTCATCGACTACGCGCTCTCCAAGCAGGTCGTACTGTGTTCACCGCTCGCCCTTTATGCCTTCCTCGTCGTCATCCGTCAGGCCACCGACAGCTTTCACACCGAACAGACCGCTGCGTCGATCATGCAGCAGATCAACAAGTTCGACAAGGAGTGGGCGAATTACGTGAAAGCCGTTGACGAGGTGAAGTCGACCTTTGACAAGTTCGCCGGCAAGCTCGACGACATCGCCACCGACGGCACCCGCTTCAAGAAGCTTGGAGTCCCGATTCGGGCGATCGAAAAGATGCGCACAAAGCAGGGAATCCCCGAGTTGAGCGGGACGGAAGCACCCGAGATTGACGAACCGGATGACGATTCCGAGGTCTAGGGCTGGCACACTGGTGGCGTGACCACCTACACCAACTTCTACATCAACGGCCAGTGGGTCAAGCCCTCGAGCGCCGACACCATCTCCGTCTTTGACTCCGTGACCGAGCAGGTCATGGCCACCATTCCCGCCGGCACCGCGGCGGACGTCGCCGATGCGACTCGTGCTGCACGCGCAGCCTTCGAGTCGTGGTCGG
>JALRJT010000200.1 GCA_023254985.1 Ilumatobacteraceae bacterium
CGTCGTCCACTCCGGCCATGATTCGTAAGAGGCTTGATTTTCCTGAGCCGTTGGAGCCGATAACGCCGATCTTGGCCCCGGGATAGAAGGAGAGCGAGATGTCCTCCAGCACCGTGCGATCAGGGGGGTAGAAACGGGCGAGTTTGTAACACGTATAGATGAATTCGGCGGCCATGACGCCTACAAACTAGTGCCACTGGCCAATTCGGGGGCAGTGGTACCGTGGGGGTGACGCGTGAACTGCGGTTCGCGACTCGAATTCCAACGCAAAGGGGATCAGCTCACATGCAACTTCTCACCTCGGATTACCTCCTCGGCTTCGGCTTCAGGTGGCTTCACATTCTCGTCGGCATCGCCTGGATCGGCCTGCTGTACTACTTCAACCTGGTGCAGGTGCCAGGTCTCGCCGCCTACGGCGACGAGGGCAAGGCCCGCAACATCACCATCGACAAGATTGCCCGTCGGGCACTGTGGTGGTTCCGCTGGGCCGCCATCGCCACCTTGGCAACCGGACTCCTCATCACCGGCCAAAAGGACTACTGGAACAACTTCATGAATGGTTCCGCCTCGGGCAACGGCCATGACGTCGCGATCAGCGTCGGCATGGTGCTCGGCATCCTGATGGCCGCCAACGTGTGGATGATCATCTGGAAGCACCAGCGTGTCGTGCTCGCCAATGCAGCAAACGTGCTCGCTGGTGGAGAGGCAGACCCGAACGCGGCGACTGCAGGTCGCAAGGCACTCCTCGCGTCCCGTCAGAACACGATCTTCTCAGTCTCCATGCTGTGGTTCATGGTCGGCTCCGCACACTTCTACTCGGGCGCCTTCCCGGACGCCACGTCTTCCGACGTGCGCACCTACTTCATCATCTCGATCGTGATCATCGCATTGCTCGAGTTGAATGCGATCGGCATCTTCGGCGGCATCAAGGCCGGCAACAAGATGCTGTGGATGTATGAGAGCCACAAGAACGCACTCATCACGAGCGGCGTGCTGTGGGTCATCCTCTGGGTGCTCTCGGAGACCATGCTCGGCTGAGCAATCACCAATCAGCTTTCTTCGAAGGCCGTCCTCACCAACTGGTGGGGGCGGCCTTCGTGTTTTTTAGGATGTGCAGAAAGTCGCACACATCTCGAAACGGTGAACTACTTGACGGTGAGTTCAGCCTTCATGCTCTGGTGTCCTGGCACCGTGCAGAACAGCTCGTAGGTGCCGGACTCGAGCGTCACTGAGCCTGAGTCGATGTCACCCTTCTTGTTGATCTGCAATTCGAATCCCGAGACCGTCGTGCCGTCCTTGACGACGACGAGGGTGTGGCGAATGGTGTCGTCATTGACGTATGCGACGAGAGACTCACCGGCTGCGACTTCGTATGCCGTCTTGTCGAAGCGCAGACCACTCACGGCATGCACCTCGAGGTCTGTGCCGGCAGGAACGGTGTCGGGTGTGGCACTCGAACTCGAGCAACCAGCGGCAATGCCTGCCGCGAGGAGGAGACCGGCGAGGGGGCGAAGGACGGGGAGTCGTTTCATATGAACTCAGTGTAAGGAGGGGCGTGACGGGGATGCTGGTCGGTCCACGACTTGACGTGGTGAGGTGATGGGAACCTCGTCACAGCAGCCTTTCGGGCCCAGTGAGTACGATGAAAGCGATGCTCGATCGACGACGCCCAGAGGAATTCGGCGCCAATTCATGGCTCGTCGAAGAGATGTACGAGCGGTTCCGCGACGACCCGAAGTCGGTCGGGGAGAACTGGCGCGAGTTCTTCTCCGACTTCAAGCCTGCTGGCACCCCGCGAACCGATGACACCGCTGAGATCATTCGCCCGGTCGTGCAGACCGAGTCGAAGACTGCGCCGACAAAGGCCGCACCTGTCGTCACTTCACCGGGTGTTGAGCCACCCAAGCCCCGCGTTGCTCAACCGACCGAGATCCTGCCCGACCCCGCTGCCGAACCCCTACGCGGAGTTGCTGCTGCGATCGCGACGAACATGGACAAGTCCCTCGTCGTGCCGACCGCGACGAGCTTCCGCAACGTGCCCGCCAAGTTGCTCGAGGTCAACCGCAAGGTGCTCAACAACTATCGCTCGCGCACCGGGCAGCCGAAGGTCAGCTTCACACACCTGATCGGGTATGCCATCGTGCGCGCGATCGCCGACGCAGTGCCGAACATGAAGAACGCCTACGTCCTCGGTGACGACGGCAAGGGCATGTTGCAGCGCCACAACCACGTCAACATCGGTCTCGCCGTCGACGTCGACAAGGGCGGTGGCCAGCGCACGCTCGTCGTGCCGGTGTTGCGCAATGCCGACACACTCGACTTCGCCGGGTTCCTGCTCGCCTACGACGAGATCATCCGCAAGGTCAAGGCCAACAAGTTGACCGTCGAGGACTTCCAGGGCACCAACGTCAGCCTCACGAATCCCGGCACCATCGGCACGGTGCAGTCGGTGCCGCGACTGATGCCGGGCCAAGGCGTGATCGTCGGCGTCGGCAACATCGACTATCCAGCCGAGTTTCAGGGTTCCGATGAACGCTCGCTGACCAAGATCGGCGTTTCCAAGGTTGTCACGATCACGAGCACCTACGACCACCGCATCATCCAGGGTGCCGAAAGCGGTCTGTTCTTGAAGCGCGTGCATGAACTGTTGGTCGGGGAGCACGGCTTCTACGACGACGTGTTCTCCTCGGTCGGCGTGCCGTACAAGCCGGTGCAGTGGATCCAGGACACGAACGACCTCGACTCCGAGGACGCGATGCTCGATAAGCAGATGCAGATCGCCACGCTGATCCGCGTGCACCGCGTGCGCGGACACCTGATTGCCGACCTCGACCCGTTGCGCTGGCAAGAGCCGGAGATGCCGCCCGAACTCGATCCTGCAACTTATGGTCTGACCATCTGGGATCTCGACCGCGAGTTCCTCACCGGTGGTGTCGGTGGCGTGCGCAAGTCGACACTCGGCAAGATCCTCGGTCACCTGCGTGACGCGTACTGCCGCACGATCGGCATCGAGTACATGCACATCCACTCGACCGAGGAACAGCGTTGGATCCAGGAGCGGGTCGAGGGTCACGGAGTCGGTGACTACAGCGTCAACAAGCGCCGCATCTTGGAGCGGCTGAACGCAGCCGAAGCCTTCGAGCGCTTCCTCGCCACCAAGTACGTCGGAACTAAGCGTTTTGGTCTCGAAGGCGCAGAATCGATGATTCCGATCCTCGACTCGATCCTTTCTGCCGCCGCTGATTCATCAATGGACGGAGCGGTAATCGGTGCGATGCACCGCGGCCGCCTGAACGTCCTGGCAAACATCATGGGAAAGGATCCAAAAGATATCTTCGAAGAATTCGAGGACTACATCGACGAGTCGTCGGTGCAAGGCTCGGGCGACGTGAAGTATCACTTGGGTGCCAAAGGCGTGTTCGAAGCACAGTCTGGCGCAAAGATTCCTATCGAATTGTCGGCAAATCCCAGCCACCTTGAAACCGTTGGTCCGGTGGTCCTGGGGATGACGCGTGCGGCGCAAGACCGAATCGATCCGCCCCTTGCTTACAGTGTGTTGCCGGTCCTGCTACACGGAGATGCTGCATTTGCTGGTCAGGGAGTCGTTGCTGAAGCATTCGCAATGAGTGACACAAGCGGGTACCGCGTAGGAGGCACGATCCACCTCATCGTGAACAATCAAATCGGTTTCACCACCGCGCCCGAGTACGCACGTAGCTCGAAGTACTCGAGTGACGTCGCCAAGACGGTGCAGGCTCCGATCTTCCATGTGAACGGAGACGACCCCGAAGCCTGCGTGCGCGTGGCCAAGATGGCCTTCGACTACCGCGCGCGATTCCACAAGGACGTCGTGATCGACATGATCTGTTATCGCCGCCACGGTCACAACGAAGGTGATGACCCCAGCTACACCCAGCCACTCATGTACAAGGCGATCGCCGAGCGTCCCGAGACGGCCTATGACTACACGGTCAAGGGCAACATGGTGGCGGTTGTGTCGAACGG
>JALRJT010000009.1 GCA_023254985.1 Ilumatobacteraceae bacterium
CGCCAGCCCGGCATCACGACCAACATGAGCCCGCTCACCAAGTGAGCCCTGGCGTCTAACCTGTGGTCGTGACGACGCAGGCCGCATCGGTGGGAGTGCAGCTCCAACACCAGGTCAAGGGAGCCGCGTCCAGCGAAGTTCGTTTCCTCGCCGAGTGCGAACGTCATGTCGTGTGGGTGGACGTGGACCCGAGTGTGCACAAGGGAGCGCTCTCGGCCGAGGCCTCTGGCGTCATCGCACACGCCGCTTCGACGGCGTTGAACCAGCGCCTCCCGCTCGTGATGTCGATTGCGTCCTCGGGAGCAGACATCCTTGGTGGCATCGCCGCGCTGCACGGCTGGGGCCAGGCTGCACGCGCACTCGCCGACTGTTCCGGCGTCGTGCCGACCATCACCATCGTGACCGGGCCCGCGGTGTCGGGACCGGCACTCCTTATTGGTCTCGCCGACTTCGTGATCATGACCAAGGAGTCGTATGCGTTCGTTTCAGGGCCGACGATGGTCGCAGAGTTCACCGGTGTTGCGATCAGCCACGACGAACTCGGTGGCACGGATGCGCACGCCAAGCACAGCGGTGTCGCAAGCCTCGTCGTCGAGGATCTCGCGGGTGCACAAGCCGCACTCGAACACCTCCTCACCTATCTGCCGAACAACGTCGATGAGGTCCCGGCACCGATCGCGAGTGGCGATCCGAGCGACCGCAGCCTGACGGATGTGTTCCACATCATCCCCGACTCGGCCACGGGAAGTTACGACGTGCGCAAGATTATTCGCGAGATCGCCGATGACGGCGAGATGCTTGAGGTGCGCGAGCGCTGGGCGGCCAACGTCGTCACCGCATTCGTGACGATCGACGGGGAGACTGTTGGAGTCGTTGCGAACCAGCCGATGGTCCTTGCCGGCACGCTCGACATCCCCGCCTCACAAAAGGCCGCGCGCTTCGTGAGTTTTTGCGACGCGTTCAACATCTCGATCCTCACCCTCGTCGACACGCCGGGCTTCTACCCCGGCAAGGACCTCGAGTGGCGCGGCATGATCCGCCACGGCGGTCAACTCGTGTTCGCCTATGCACGAGCGAGCGTGCCGCGCGTGTGCGTCATCCTGCGCAAGAGCTACGGCGGTGCTTACATCGTGATGGACTCCAAGAAGATGGGCAACGACGTCTGCCTTGCCTGGCCATCGGCCGAACTCGCGGTCATGGGCGCGGGTCAGGCTGCAGCCATCCTCCAGCGCCGGGCGACCCCAGAGGAACGCGCCGCCTTCGAGGCCGACTACGCCGAGCGCCTCCTCAACCCGTATGTCGCTGCCGAGCGCGGGTACGTCGATGCCGTGATCGACCCGGCCGACACCCGCAAGGAAATCGCGAGTGCGCTCACGATGCTTCGCGACAAGCGGGAAAAGCTCGCCCGGCGCAAGCACGACAACACCCCGCTCTGAGCCCCGCCCCTACACTGGAGCGCGGGAAGAGGAAGCTTCCCACCAACATGAAGGGAATCACGGTGGCTGACACAATCACCATCATCGATGACCGAACAGGCAAGAAAGTCACTGTTCCGGTAACCGACGGCGTCTTCGCCTCGTCCGCACTTCGCGAGCTCGACCCCAACTTGCGGATGTATGACCCCGCATTCCTCTCGACGGCAGCCTGTGCGTCTTCGATCACCTACCTTGACGGCGATGCGGGAATCCTGCGCTATCGCGGCTATCCGATCGAACAACTCGCCGAGCACTCCACCTTCCTCGAGGTTGCCTACCTCCTCTTGAACGGCGAACTCCCGACGACTGCCGAGCTCGACAAGTGGACCTTTGACGTCACGCACCACACGATGATCCACGAGAACATGCGCAAGCGCTTCGTGGACGGGTTCCACTACGACGCCCACCCGATGGGCATGTTTATCTCTGCCGTTGCCGCCCTCGGCACGTTCTACAACTCCGCCAAGCGCATCTTCGACGAAGACGCACTCAACAAGCAGATCCTGCGACTCGTGGCCAAGGTTCCGACGATCGCCGCGATGACCTATCGATTCTCCAAAGGTCTGCCCTTCGTGTTGC
>JALRJT010000018.1 GCA_023254985.1 Ilumatobacteraceae bacterium
AGATCAGGCGTCAACCACGACGAACAACAGGCCGCACTCACAGGCGACCTCGCCACCGACGAGCACTCGACCGGAGCCCTTGCCGGCTCGAGCCGACATCTTTCCCATCGTCGCCTCGAGCGTGAGCGTGTCGCCAGGACCGGCCTGTCGTCGAAACCGTGCGCCGTCGAGTCCGCCGAAGAGCGGTAGCTTGCCCTTGTAGCGATCATCGGCCAAGATCGCGAGCGCGCCAGTTTGTGCAATCGCCTCACACATCAACACTCCGGGCAACGTCGGACGGCCAGGAAAGTGACCTCCAAAAAACCACTCGTCACCCGTGAGCCTCCACGTTGCAGTCGCCGACACACCTGGCTCGAGGCTCGTGATGGCATCGACGAAGAGAAACGGCGGACGATGCGGCAGGAGTGCCGATGGTTCGGGAAACGTCGTCACTTGCCGAGCGCTTCCAGCAACTTGAGCGGCGTGTCCTTCGGCGAGATCTTGTACCACGCGTGTGTGACGACTCCGTTGGCATCGATCAGGAAGGCAGACCGCTCGATACCCATGTACTTGCGACCATACATCGACTTCTCTTTCCACACCTTGTACGCCTTCGCCACGACGTGGTCCTCGTCGCTCAACAGGGGAAATCCGAGTGCGTACTTGTCGCCGAACTTCTTCTGCTTGGCCGGCGAATCGGGACTGATACCCACGATCGCGGTGCGACCAATCTCCCCGGCGACGTCACGCAACAGGCACGACTGCTGCGTGCAACCAGGCGTGTCGGCCTTCGGGTAGAAGTACACGAGAACCTTCTTCTTGCCGAATGATGACAGCGTCGTGCGCTTGCCGTTCTGGTCAAGGAGATCGATCTTCGGGGCTTTTGATCCAGCCTTCAGCATGAAGCGAATCTAGTTCGTCGAGTGTGCGTGATCGAGGGCCCGACGCACTTCGCCGACGTACTCGCCCACCGCATCAGGACCGTGCTCGAGCATTCGTCTCATTACCGATGCGCCCTGGATCACACCATCAGCAACGCGAGTGGCTTCGACGGCCTGTTCGGCGTTCGACACTCCAACGCCGACGAGGACGGGCTTGTCGGTGATCGCTTTCAATCGACCCGCAAGCGCAACAGCGGTCGAGGCAAGCTCGTCGCGTTCTCCGGTCACACCGAGGAGACCGACCGCGTACACGAATCCTCGTGCCCGTTCCACGATGCGTGGCAAGCGCGCATCTGGCGCAGTCGGTGCCGCCAGCATCACGGTCTCGATAGAGACAGCATCGGCGGCAGCGCACCATGGAGTTGACTCTTCGAGCGGCAGATCGGGAACGATCGCGCCTGCGATTCCCGCATCGGCGAGCATGCTGGCGAACCGTTCGTGGCCCGCGTTGTGCACGGTGTTGTAGTAACACATCACCGCGAGTGGAACTTCGACGTCAACCGTGCGGATCTCCTGCAAAATTGACACTGGCGTCGCTCCGCTGCGTAGCGCCTGTTCGGACGCTTGCTGAATGACGGGACCGTCCATGACGGGGTCCGAAAACGGAATACCGATCTCGATCGCATCTGCACCGTTCGCCGCAGCAGCCCGAATCGCATCGAGCCAACCTGGAAGACCACCAGTCACGTATGGAACGAGAATCTTGCGTCCAGCCTCACGACGTGCACGAAGATGCGACTCAAGCGTCCGCGTCACAGCGTTGGCCCGAGGATGTCCATCATCTGCGCGACGTCCTTGTCGCCACGACCCGACAAGTTCATGAGGACGGTCTTACCCTGCATCGACTTCGCCTCACGA
>JALRJT010000119.1 GCA_023254985.1 Ilumatobacteraceae bacterium
CCGGTCGGGCAAAGGGAATCGTTCTCGAAGCAAATCTCGATAAAGGTCGTGGCCCTGTCGCGACTGTGCTTGTCGACAAAGGCGAACTTAAGGTCGGCGACCCGATCGTCGCCGGTGCCTCGTGGGGTCGCGTCCGTGCGATGATCAATGACCGAGGTGAGCAGGTGAAGGTCGCAGGACCTTCATCCCCTGTGGAGGTTCTCGGTCTTTCATCGGTGCCGGCTGCGGGTGACGAGTTCCGGGCTGCGCCAGATGAGCGAATTGCTCGTATGGTCGGCGAGGCGCGCTCGCACCATCGCAAGATCCGCGACCAACGGGCCGACGCACGGGTGAAGACGGGTACAAAACTCGAGGACATCTTCACGCAGATCCAGAGTGGAGAATCAGCGACGCTCAACATCGTGTTGAAAGCTGACGTGCAGGGCTCTCTCGAGGCGGTGACCGACAGTTTGCGAAAGTTGGGTCGAGACGAAGTTGACCTCGTGTTCGTGCATCGAGCCGTCGGCGCAATCTCAGAGAACGACATCACTCTTGCGGCCACAACCAACGCAACGATTCTCGGCTTCAACGTTCGTCCTGACCGCAAGAGTCGTGAATTAGCCGATCAACAAAACGTTGAAATTCGTACCTATGAAATCATCTACAAATTGCTCGAGGACATCGAGCAGGCGATGGTTGGCATGCTCGAGCCCGAGTATGAAGAGGTCGTCACCGGCGATGCGGAAGTACGTGAGATTTTCCGTGTGCCCAAACTTGGTGCGATCGCTGGTTGCTATGTGCAAAACGGCACAATTACTCGTGGGTCGAAGGTGCGCTTCCTTCGAGAGGGAACCATCATCTGGAAGGGCGAGATCACCTCACTACGTAGATTCAAAGACGATGTCCGTGAAGTGCGCGAGGGATTCGAATGCGGTATCGGGTTGAGCGACTTCCAGGATCTCAAGCCCGGCGATGTCATCGAAACGTTCGATGAACAAGAAATTGAACGAACGCTGAGCTGACCGCATGGGTTCTCGTGGTGGACGTCGTTCGAGTCGCGCATCGACTGGGGCACATCGCTACCCGCGTTCGGCTCGAGTTGGGGAGACGCTGCGAGAAATCATCGCCGAAGAATTGGTTCGCATCGGTGACGAACGACTCGAGTTTGTGACTGTGACTCGAATCGATGTCGACGATGAACTCAATCGGGCACACGTGTATTACGACTCGCTATCGGGTCCTGATGCCGATGAAGAAATCGTGGAAGCGCTTGGCGAGCACCGTGTTCGTATTCAGGGATCTATTGGGCGTCAGATAAGGGCAAAGAAAACTCCAATTTTGCATTTTGCTCCCGACGACGTGATTCGGGCCGCTGAACGAATCGACGAGATTCTTCGTGCTAATCCGCGTTCTGACGAGCTGAGTTCAGGGGAGTAGATGGCGCGGCGTCGGCCACCCACTGTGCATGGCGTCTGCATCGTTGATAAGCCAGCAGGCATCACAAGCCATGATGTTGTCGGCCAGTTGCGCAAACGGTTTTCCGAGCGCCAGATAGGACACGCAGGTACTCTCGACCCAGACGCAACAGGCGTTCTCGTCGTAGCGGTCGGGATGGCGACAAGGTTGTTGCAGT
>JALRJT010000158.1 GCA_023254985.1 Ilumatobacteraceae bacterium
CGAGTGCCTTGACCACATCACTTCCTCGACGCACACCACCATCGAGGACGACTTCGATCTGCGAACCCACCGCGTCGACGATCGCAGGGAGTGCGCGGATCGGTGCTGGTGTGCCATCCAAGTTGTTGCCGCCGTGGTTCGAGACGGATAACGCCGTCGCGCCGAGGTCGACCACGCGCTTGGCGTCATCAATGCGGCTCACACCCTTGACCATGAACGGGCCGTTCCACTGGTTGCGAAGCCACGCGATGTCTTCCCACGAGGGCAACGGCGTCTGCATCCACTCGAAGTACGCACCGAAGAACGTCGGCGCTTTCTCGCCGGGCTTGGCCATGTTCGGCGCAGTGAGATCGGGCAAACGACCGGTCTTGACGAACGACCACAACCAAGCCGGTCGCGCGAGGACTTCTGGCGCGAGCTTGAACGCAGCCTTAAGATTGATCTTCTCGGGGATCCATGGAGAGCCCCAATCACGGCCGTTCGAGAACGACCAGTCGAGCGTGACGATGATGCCCTTGGCTCCTGCTGAGCGTGCGCGTTCGACGCGCTGTGCGAGCGTGTTACGGTCGCCAGACCAGTAGATCTGGAAGAACGTCGATGAATTTGCCTGAGCGACTTCTTCGACTGACTTGCTCGCGAACGAGCTGAGCCCCATCGGAATCCCGCGGTTGGCAGCCGCGCGTGCGACGGCGAGTTCCCCCTGTGGGTGTACGGCCTGCACGCCGGTTGGAGAAATGATCACGGGCATCGACAACTGTTGCCCCATCACCGTGGTGTCCATGCCGCGTGATGCCTTGTTGCCTGCGACGTGTGGGGCAAAGCCGAGCTGGTCGAACGAGTCGAGGTTGTCGCGCATCGACAGACCTTTTTCGCTACCGGCGATCAAGGCCCCGTAGACAGATGCAGGCAGTCGGTGCTGGGCGCGGCGCTGGGCCTCCGCCACCGTCTCGAACCACGCGTTTGCCATTCCCCGAAACCTTTCGTCGAACGAAAAATCAGGCTACTGGCAGCAGACCGAACCAGGGTCGGAGCCGGCAACGGGAATGAGCTTCATCACGTTGGCGTCCGACAAGACGGTGTACACCTCCCACGGTTCACCGTCGGGTCCGTTCACCCACACCTTGTCCTGCACAGCGAAGCAACAGGTGGTCTCTTCTTCGAGTTTCGTCTCGAGTCCCTTATTCGAAAGTCGCTGAGTCGCTTGGGCGACGGCATCGGTCGACTCGACTTCAACACCGAGATGATTCATCGTGCCTGGAGCACCATCGCCTTCGATCAACACCAGCTTCAGTGGTGGCTCAGCGATCGCGAAATTCGCGTATCCTTCACGCACCTTTGCCGGACCGACACCGAACAGCTTCGAATAGAACTCAATCGCTGATTCCAGATTCGAGACGTTGAGGGCAAGTTGGACGCGTGACATGAGTCGAACCTAGGCGCTCACCATCTTGTTCGGGTGCACCATCTTCTCGCGGGCGAGACGAATGTCGAGGTAGGTGCGGATGTTGGCATCCACGCTCTCCGGGATGTGATCCGGATAGTGGTTGTCCAAGATCTCCTTCACCTTCTTGCGGGCGACATCGTTGATCTTGGGGCTGCCGACTTCCTTCCATTCCTTGGAGCTCAGTCGATCGCCAACGGCCGGGTACAGGTATTCGCTCTGCATGATGCGCAGGGTCTGTTCCGCTCCGAGGTAGTGGCCTGGGCCATCGATGCACTGTGCGCGCATCGTCTCGATGGAAAGCGACTCATCGGTCACCTGGATGCCACGAATCGTGCGCTGCACAGAACCGATCGTGTCGTTGTCAAGCACGACACCTTCGAGCGAATATCCAAGCAAGCTGCCGTGCATGCCGGCCGCCTCGTAGATGAGGTTCATGCCGGCATTACCGACGAGTGCATGGTTGATGCCCTTTTCTGAACCGGACTGCGCATCGGGGAACTTGGCGTCGCTGATGCCCGAAGAGGTGCCACCAGTCAGGTTGTAGAAGTGAGCCATCTGTGCACTTGCAGCCGACAACAGCACTTGCTCTGGGCTACCGCCCGACATTGCACCTGAGCGCAGGTCGGACACGAAGCACCACAGACCAAAGATCGCGGGGGCACCTGGGATGATCGCGTTCACGTACGCGAGACCCGCGAGGCATTCAGCAACTTGCTGCACGAGCGCACCGGCGATGGCTGCTGGTGCGGTCGCGCCCGCTTGACCAGCGGACAGGAGCAGCACTGGCATACCCGCGAGCACCGCAACCTCGAGACACTTGCACGCGTCGCTTGCGAACTTGAGTGGTGGAACGACGAAGCAGTTCGACTGCGACACGAATGGTCGTGCGCGCCACTTGTCCTCGCCACCGGCGATTTCGTGCAACATCTTCAGCGACTCGACCAGGTGGTCGGGATGCACCCACGAGGTACCGACGTGCTTGGTGGTGCCGCTCACACTCAGGTAACACGTGTTGATGTCCATCGCGGCAGCCTCGGGGATGTCGCGTGGGACAACTGCGCGTTGGTAGAAGTGCAGGTGCTCCATGCGGTCGACGAGACGCGCGATGTCGTAGGCATCCTGTGCGGTCGACTCGCGATAGTCGCCAGTCTCGGGATCGGCGATGTACACGGCTGCACCGGCAGTGCCGAAGTAGGTGTTGGTGCCCCACGGCTCCATGTCGTACTTCGGATCCTGGGCGTACAGCGGGAAGTTTCGACCCGCCATTGCAATGGTGTCTTCGATCAACGATCGCGGGAAGAGGAGGCGACCATTCGAGTCGAGTTTGCATCCCTTCGGAAGGAGATAGTCAAGCGTGGACTGGATCGGATCAGCAAGACCGATGTTCTCGAGAACATTGAGCGCCGCCTCGTGGATCTTCAGCACTTCAGCATCGGTCAGCACCTTGTATCGACCACTCGGCATTCCTGGCCGAACTGGCTTGATGTCATCCGACAGCGGCGCAGCTCGCAGTGCATTTCGAGCGGCGCGTCCTCCACGGCGGGCGTTCTGCTGTTCTGTGCTCATTGATCCCCCTCGGGATTGGTTCCTATCGGCTGTAACTGTAGGTGCGACGCCAGGCTTATGCCTTGACGCGCTCGGATTTCGGGTCATAAAACGGTTGCAGCTGGGCCGTGGCCCCCACCCGTTCCCCCGCCACCTCTATTTCATAGGTGCCGGAATCCACGAACGCCTTGTCGACGAGGCCCTGGTGGTTCTCCACATACCCCATGCCGATCGACTTGTCGATCGCATGCCCGTACATGCCCGAGGTGATGTGCCCGACGATCTCACCATTCCGATAGATCGGCTCGTTGTGATAGAGCAACTTGCTCGAATCGGTGAGCGCGAACTGCACGAGCCGCTTCTTCACACCATTCTTCTTCTGCTCGAGGAGCGCCTCGCGACCGATAAAGCCACCGGGCTTGTCGAAAGCAACCACGAAGCCGAGGCCGGCCTCGATTGGCGTGTCGTCTGGCGACACATCGTGACCCCAGTGGCGATAGCCCTTCTCCATGCGCAGCGAGTTGAGTGCGTGATATCCCGCGTGCTTCAAACCGAACTGCTTCCCTGCCTCGACGATCACGTCGAACACGCCCGTGGCGAATTCCGTCGGGATGTAGAGCTCCCAACCAAGTTCGCCGACGAAGGTGATGCGGTTGGCACGGACGCGTGCATACCCGATATCGATCGTCTGCGATGTCCCGAATGGGAACGCCTCATTGGAGAGATCATTCCAGGTGAGCGACTGCAACAGGTCGCGCGACTTCGGACCCATGATCGACAACACCGCGTGCCCCGACGAGACATCAGTCAACACCGCACGGTCATTTTCACCGATGTGATCCTTCAGCCACATGTAGTCGCGCACTTGGGTGGCTGCTGCGGTGACGACGAGGTACTTGTCGCTTGCGACCCGGAGCACCGTGAGGTCGGCCTCGATGCCACCGCGTTCGTTCAGCCACTGGGTGTAGACGATCTTGCCGTTGGCAACCGACATGTCATTGGCCGACACCTGGTTGATGATGCGCTCGGAATCAGGGCCTTCGAGCATGAACTTGCCGAAGGACGACTGGTCGAACATCGTCACGCCTTCGCGCGTCGCGCGATGCTCGGCAGCCGAGTACTCGAACCAGTTCTGACGGCCGTAGGTGTATTCGTATTCG
>JALRJT010000162.1 GCA_023254985.1 Ilumatobacteraceae bacterium
GTCAGGCGGTGATCGACGATGCCACCAAGTTGGTGTCCGTTGTCGTCGGTCAGCGACAATGCGCTCAACCAACCCTTTCCCCTAGCCATGAGCCGACACGATACTCACGTCACACCAGACTTACCGGTGTTCTGCCCACCATGCGCGAAGACGTTCGGTGATCGCGTCCGTACCGATCAATCCTTCTTCGAGTCGAATCTCCATCAAGAACTCCATTGCCTTGCCGACGTCACGGCCCGGCGGAATGCCGAGGAGTTCCATCACTTGTGCGCCGTCGAGTTCCGGTCGCAGTGCGGCGAGTTCCTCGCGGGCCATCACCTCGGCGATGCGCCGCTCGAGATCGTCCATTCGGCGTGCGAGCAACAACGCCTTCTTTTCATTCCGCGTCGTGCAGTCACAACGCGTCAAGACATTGAGTTCGTTCAACAGTGGTCCTGCATCTCGCACGTACCGCCGCACGGCGGAGTCGGTCCAGCCCATCGCATAAGTATGAAAGCGAAGGTGCAACGCGACGAGTTCAGTGATCGCATCCACGTCTTGCGACGAGTACTTGAGTGCCTTCAGACGCGCCTTGGTCATCCGTGCACCAACGACTTCGTGATGATGGAAGGTGACGCCCTTGCCGTCCTTGTACCCACGAGTACGTGGCTTGCCGATGTCATGAAAGAGCGCCGCAAGTCGCGTGATCCGAAAGTCGAAGTCGGGCGAAGCGTCGGGGCGGACGTTTTCAACGACGGCAAAGGTGTGCGTCAAGACGTCCTTGTGGCGGTGAATGGGATCTTGCTCCAAGCGCATTGCGGGTAGCTCAGGAAAGAAATGCTCGGCGAGACCGGTATCGACGAGGAACCACAGACCAGCAGTCGGGTGATCCGTCACGAGCAGTCGATCCAGTTCGTGCCGAATTCGTTCAGCCGACACGATCTTCAGTCGATCTGCCATCGTTCGCACCGCTGCAACGAGTTCGTCGACCGGCACGAGTTGCATTCCCGCAATGAAGCGTGCCGCGCGCATCATTCGCAAGGGGTCGTCCGAGAAGCTCTCCGTTGGCGACAATGGCGTGCGCAACACCTTGCTCATCAGGTCGGCAAGTCCCCCGTACGGATCGACGAGGACTGGCGCATCAGCGGTGATTTCGAGTGCCATTGCGTTGACGGTGAAATCGCGGCGCGACAGGTCGTCTTCGATCTTGGTGGAGAACTCGACGTCTGGTTTGCGGCTCTCGGGCGAATAGGCCTCGGCGCGATGGGTCGTGATCTCGTAGGTTCGCGACCCCTTTTGCGCAGAAATCGTGCCGAATCGTTCCCCGGGAGTCCAGATTGCATCCGCCCATCCCGCGATGATCGACTTGATCTCGTCGGGATGTGCGTCCGTGGTGAAATCGAAGTCGAGTTCGGTCGTCGCTCGGCCGATCAGCAGATCACGAACGCTTCCACCGACGAGGAACAGTTTCTTGTGCTGAGCACGAAACAACTCACCGAGCGGTGCAACTTCTGCCAACACTGGCGCAAACCGCTCAGGAACCACGAGAAGTAGGTTAGAGGCTGTGCGACGAGCGATAGCGGTGTTCCTGCTGATCATCAGTCAGTTCATTGCCACGCAACATGCATCTGCTGCCACGAGTGAACTCCGCCTCGTCGCCCAGAACTTCAACGTCGCGAGCGATCGTCAATTCAGGTTCGTATTCAACGTGAGCGACGACCAACTTCGTGAGCAACTGGTGTCATCGAATACCGCGACCATCACCGTGCGCGCCTATGACAATGTGCGATCGGCGGAGGAATTGACCACGGCCCTCGACACCCCGCCTTCGACCGAACCGGTTGCCGTCTTTGGTGCCCTGACCCGACGACTGGGGCGCTCGTCAACTGGGGATTTCGTGGTATTGATCGCCGCGGGTCGGGGTGGCCTTGCACTGCGCGAAGACGGGATCTATCCGATCGGTCTCGACATTGCGGTCAATGGTGAGGTCCGCGCACGACTCACGACTTCAGTCAATTACTTTTCCGCCAACTCAACCTTCACGAAGATGAAGGTGTCGCTCCTCGTCGCAGCACCGGCCACTGCGAGCTTGCCCGCAACGAAGCCAGATGGTTCGATCTCCCTCGACGACTCCTCGCGTCGTGCTATCGAGAACCTAATTGAGGTCGGATCTGCCGAAGGTGGTCCGCTCACGCTTGCGATCGAACCAGAAATCATTGACGCGCTCGCGCGATCGTCTTCGACCGAAGACATTGGTCTTCTCACGCGACTCAAAGCGGTGTTGCAGCGCCACGAATCGGTCCGCATGCCATATGTCCCCTTTGATCCGTCGTCTGCCCAACGCGCCGTCCTCGGCGCGCAGTTTCGCCAGTTGCTCGCGACCGGTCGCGACGTGCTCGACGTACACAACGGAGAAGCCCCGCTGAACACACAGGCCTGGATCGCGCGTCAACCCATCGACACTGACGGCGTGGCGCTCCTGCGCGCAAATGACGTCAACACTGTCGTGCTCACCCCAAACGCCTCACAGGCGTCGGGGTCTCTCGACAACTATCTGAAGACGTATCGCGTTGGTCCAAGAGTCGAAGAATCCGTCGCCATCAAGGCGATCGACCCACGTTTTGCAGAACTGCTCACTGGCGATCGTCCGAACCCAGTCGTCGATGCCGCTCGTATCGCCTCGTCGCTGATCCTTGCGCGATCAGTAGTCGAAACATCCGGTGCTGACATCGGCAACTTGCACGCCATCCTCGGTGATACTCGAGGTGAAGTTCCCGCACCACTCGTGGCGATTCCTCTCCTCGTGGCGGTTGACCGCGCACCCCAGTTGAACCTCGTGGGCATCTCCCGAACACCTGCAGTGACCGCCAACGACACGACGACCTCCCTACCGTCGATTTCCCGCATCGATCTCACTGTGAATCGCCCAGACATCGCGCAAGCAACGAGTTTCGTTCGGATAACCCAATCAATCCTCTCAACGACGTCACCGCTCAACTACGAGTGGACGAGGGCACTCCTCATTCTCAACGACGACCGGTTGTCTGCGGAAGTTCTCGATGGTTATGTGAAGGGTGTTCGTTCACGGGCACGCCTGTTGCGCAACTCGATCACCGTGCCGGAGGGACTCTCCTTCACGCTCGGGAGCCGCGAAGGAACGCTTCGACTGCCTATTCGCAATGAGTCGAACGAACAGTTGACCATCGGCGTCTCGATTTCGAGCGCGAAATTACAGTTGCCAGGCGACCTTCGAGTCGTCACGATCTCGCCTCAAGGATCTGTTGATGTCGTCGTCGATGTCGTCGCGCGCGCCAACGGTCGTTTTCCCGTCGACGTCACCTTCACGACACCTGATGGCAATCACAAGATCGGCCAGACCATCCGTGTCGGCGCACGCGTGACGGCGATTTCCGGTCTCGGCCAACTTGTCAGCGGTGCCGCGGTGTTGATCTTGGCGACGTGGTGGGTGGCGCACTGGCGCGCACGCAAGCGGCGTGACGCCATTGAAAAACACCCTGCGATACGCTGAGCGACATGACCATTCGTATCGTCACGGACAGCGCGTGTGACCTTCCCCAGCATCTCGTCGACCAGCACGGCATCGGCATCGTGCCGTTGTCGTTCCGCTTCGGAGACGAAGAGTTCATCGATCGCCAGTCGCTGACCGTTGCACAATTCTGGGAACGCTGCTCATCGTCGCCGGTCCTCCCCGAGACTGCCGCGCCCTCACCCGGCCAGTTCGAAGCAGAGTTCCGTCGCCTCGCGTCGCAGGGTGCAACCGGCATCGTCGTCGTGTCGTTGTCATCGGAGTTGTCGGCCACGATGCAGAGTGCCGAGCTCGCCGCGAAGTCGCTGTCTGGCGACATCTCCGTGCGGGTCGTCGACAGTCGATCGGCTTCCATGGGTCAGGGCATCACCGCAGTCGCCGTCGCCAAGCTCGCCGCTTCTGGCGCCACCCTGGATGAGGTCGAGCGCGCTGCCCGCGATTACGCCTCGCGCGCCAGGGTCTGGGGTGTTCTCGACACCCTGGAGAACCTGAAGAAGGGTGGACGCATCGGTGGAGCCAAGGCATTCCTCGCCACCACCCTGTCGATCAAGCCCGTGATCGAGATCCGCAACGGCAAGGTCGAAGAGGGTGGTCGCCAGCGCACACGCAGTAAGGCACTCGCCTTCCTCGCCAGCAAGGTGCGCGAAGCGGGCCATGTGAGCAATCTCGCGATCCTGCAGGCGCAATGCACCGACTTCCATGACTTGGTCAACGACTTGAAGGCCGCGTACCACGACGACATCGTCGTGGGCGACATCGGTCCGATCATCGGATCACACACCGGATCGGGAACGATCGGTGTCGCGTACCACGTCGACTGACATTCCCTGATCGCACGGAGCGTGCGAACTAGCGTCATTTTCTGACAATGGCGCAACAACGCACGCAACCAGCCCCGATCGGCGGGCGTTACACGTTGGAGCGTCGTATCGCCCGCGGCGGCATGGCAGAAGTGTGGCTTGCCACCGACACCTTCCTCCATCGCGACGTTGCCGTCAAACTCTTAAAACCCCATCTGGCCAACGACAAAGACGCAGCCGAGCGATTCCGTCGCGAAGCCAAAGCATGTGCGGGAATCACACACCCCAACATCGTTGCTGTTTACGACTGCCTCGACTATCAAGGTCAACAGGCCGTGGTCATGCAATACGTGAAGGGCAAGAGCCTTCGCGACATCCTCGATCGCCAGAAGAGGCTCGGACCGAAACTCACCGTGCACATCGGCGTGTCAATCGCTGCCGCACTTGCAGAAGCGCACGCGCGAGGCATCATCCACCGCGACGTGAAGCCAGGCAACATCCTCGTCACGCCACAAGGACGCGTGTTGCTTGCCGACTTCGGCATCGCAAAGGAAGCAAATCCTTCCGAGCGTGACCTGACGAACGACAACATTATGATGGGTACGGCGAAGTATTTGTCGCCAGAGCAGGTGCGTGGCAAGCCACTTGACGGTCGCGCTGATCTCTACAGCCTCGGACTCGTGCTCTATGAATGCCTTGCTGGTCGCGTGCCGGTCCTCGGCGAGTCCGATGCCGACACCGCACTCGCGCGTCTGCAGCGCGAACCAACGGA
>JALRJT010000176.1 GCA_023254985.1 Ilumatobacteraceae bacterium
AGAGCGACACTGTCGCGCAGGGTTATGGCTCACTCGGTCTCATGACCTCGGTGCTGACCACCCCGGACGGCCGCGTGATGGAGTCCGAGGCCGCACACGGCACCGTGACGCGTCACTATCGCGATCATCAAGCCGGCAAGAAGACTTCGACCAATCCGATCGCCTCGATCTTCGCCTGGACGCGAGGACTCGAGCACCGCGGCAAGCTCGACAACACCCCTGAGGTCATCAACTTTGCACGCACCGTCGAGAAGGTGTGCGTGGAGGCGGTCGAAGGTGGCGAGATGACCAAGGACCTCTCCCTGCTCATCGGCGGCGAGTCCGCCCCGTGGCAGACGACCGAGCAGTTCCTCGAGACGCTCGATCGTCGCCTGCAGATCGCAATGGGCAAGTAGGTCGACCAGATGCGCGCAGTCGTGCTGCGAAGCCATGGCGGGCCAGAGGTGCTCGGCATCGAGGACGTTCGTGCACCGGAAATCGGTGCCGAGGAGATTTTGGTCAAGGTGGCTGCCACGGCGGTCAACCGTGCAGACGTCTTGCATCGGATTGGGCTGTACCCGGATCCGTTCCCTGGCGCGCTCGACATTCCCGGCATGGAGTACTCGGGCACCGTCGAGGCCTGTGGAGACCGCGTGCGCAACTGGCGCGTCGGCGACCAGGTGATGGGCATCGTGAGCGGTGGGAGCTACGCGGAGTACATCGCCGTGCATGAGCGTCAAGCAATGCGCACCCCGCGCGGGATCTCACTCTCAGATGCAGCCGCGATTCCCGAAGTGTTCCTCACTGCCTGGGACGCACTCGTCCTCCAGGGTGGACTGACGAGTGGTCGCTGGGCGCTCGTGCATGCCGCTGCCTCGGGCGTGGGAACGGCAGCGGTGCAGATCGTGAAGGCGATCGGGGCACATGTTGTCGGCACGTGCTCTGGCTCCAAGGTCGACGCGGTGCGTGCACTCGGAGCCGACGTCGTCGTCGACTATACGACCGAGGATTTCATGCAGAAGGTGTCGGAGGCAACTGGCGCTCGAGGAGTGGACGTGATCCTCGATGTCATCGGTGGCGACTATCTCGATCGCAACGTCGCCTCGATTGCGCTCAAGGGACGCATCGTGCAGGTCGGCGTGATGGGAGGCGGCAAGGTCGAGTTCAACCTCGGTGCGTTGATGCCGAAGCGTGCGAGCTTGACGGGCACGGTGCTCCGTGCGCGACCGCTCGAGGAAAAGATCGCCCTCGCACAGCGCTTCTCCGCAGAGATGATCCCGCTCTTCGAGTCAGGCCGGCTGCAGCCGGTGATCGATCGTCGCTATTCGTTGGATCAGATCGCTGACGCACATCGCCACATGGAGGCGAACGCCAACATCGGCAAGATTCTGATCGAGGTTTCGAACTAGCGCTTGGCGATCGCCACGTAGGGTCGCTCGTCGACCCCGGTGTACCACTGGCGTGGGCGACTGATCTTTTGTTCCTTGTCCTTCAGAAGCTCGGACATATGTGCGAGCCAGCCGACGGTGCGGGGGATGGCGAACAGTACGGTGAACATCTCGACCGGGAATCCGAGTGCCTGGTAGATGAGGCCTGAGTAGAAGTCGACGTTCGGGTACAGCTTGCGGCTGATGAAGTACTCATCGTTCAGCGCGACCTTCTCGAGCTCGAGCGCGATGTCGAGGAGCG
>JALRJT010000181.1 GCA_023254985.1 Ilumatobacteraceae bacterium
CGGATACTGGGCCACCTCGGCGGCCGCGGTCGTGTCGGTGGTCGAGTCTGAGCTCGAGCACCCACCGAGGACTGCCGCGAGGGAAAGAAAAAGGCCGGCAACGCCGACCTTGAATGACTTGTTCATGTGTTCTCCTTGCCCTTCTTGCGAGGGCGGTTGATAGGCATCTTTCGCCAGTCGACCGGACTCGCTCGGACAAAATCGTCCTCGCTCTACCGTTGCGCGACAGTCTCGGAATCTCACCGAAGTTCGCTGGCTTAGATACTCCTCGCCTATTGACGAGGTGCAGTCACCTTAGCGCATCATTCGACCGAACCAAGAGTGTCGTCATCCGCGGACGAAACTCGCGAGTTGCTCGATCCCCTGACGGAGATCGTCATCACCGAGAGCGAAACTGAACCGAGCAAATCCTGGGGCTCCGAATGCTTCGCCAGGGACGAATGCAACTTTGGCCTTGTCCAGTACGAGGTCGGCGAGTTCGAGCGTCGTCGACGCCGTCGAGCCACTCAAGTTCCTGCCGAGAAGCCCCTTCACGTTCGGGAAGCAATAGAACGCGCCCTGGGGTTCCATACAGGTGATCCCCGGGATGTCGCTCAGAAGCTTGTGCATCAGCGTCCCTCGACGAGCAAACGACTCGCGCATCATCGCTACGGCCGAAAGATCACCGCTGACGGCCTCGAGCGCGGCCATCTGTGCGACATTCGAGACGTTCGACGTAGTGTGCGACTGGAAGTTGATGGCAGCCTTCATTACGTCCTTCGGACCGATCATCCAGCCGACTCGCCATCCAGTCATGGCATAAGTCTTGGCGACACCATTGACGATCACGCAGCGATCGGCGATTTCCGGAACCAACGTCGGCATCGAAGAAAATATGTGCTTGCCGTAAGTCAAGTGCTCATAGATCTCATCGGTGAGCACCCAAACGTCGTTCGCAGCGGCCCACTTGCCGATCGCAATCGTCTCCTCAGGTGTGTACACGGCACCGCTCGGGTTGTCAGGCGAGACGAACAACAACACCTTCGTCTTTGGCGTGCGTGCCTTCTCCAATTGCTCGACTGTGACCTTGAATTCGGTCTCCTCGGTCGTGTCGACGACGACGGGTACTCCACCAGCAAGTGCGATGGCCTCTGGGTAGGTGGTCCAATATGGAGCGGGCACGATGACTTCGTCACCTGGATCGCACAGCGCGGCAAACGCAACGAACACTGCATGCTTGCCACCATTGGTGACGAGAACCTGTGATGCGTCGCACACAAAGTTGCTGTCGCGCTTGGTCTTCACCGCGATCGCCTCGCGAAGCTCGGGCAGACCAGCAGCTGGTGTGTAGCGGTGATACTTCGGATCGCGCGCCGCCTTGACCGCAGCTTCGACGATGTTGTCGGGGGTGGGGAAATCCGGCTCCCCCGCACCGAAACCGATGACGTTTTCGCCCTTGGCCTTGAGTGCCTTCGCCTTGGCATCGACCGCCAGGGTTGCCGATTCGGCGATGGCTGCGAGGCGTGCAGAAACACGATTGCGGGGGTTTGGATGCGAAGTCACGGCTGCCATGCTTACACAGTGCACGCTCTCCAGGCGAACGAATACGGCCACGGTCGATGAACCATCTCGACGTGATGGAGGCCGACTGGGAGGCCGTTGGTCCCCTACGTGACCCCGTCCTCGTCGTCGCCCTCCGAGGCTGGTTTGACGTCGCCGGAGTGGCGACCAGCGCCCTCGAGTGGTGCATCCAGGAACGTTCGGTCACCGTCGTTGCATCGATCGATCCTGATCCGTTTTTCGACTTCACCCAGGAACGCCCTGA
>JALRJT010000068.1 GCA_023254985.1 Ilumatobacteraceae bacterium
CCGCGCGCAGATGGTCATGGCCGACGAGATACCAGAAGCCGCCGCGAGCCAGAAGTCCGTAGGGGTCAACCTTGCGCGCTTCGCCCTTGTAGGTGAACGTGAGCGTCTTTCGCTCGACGACACCGGACGCAAGCGCCACGAGCACGTCGTCGGTCATCTGGATGTTCACTGATGTGGACGGCGTCTTGGCGACACGTTCACCGCCCAACTTCCACAACGCACCTTCGCCGACCAACGCACCCATGCGTACCGTGGCGATCGCGAGCTCGAGCGCGCTGCGCTCGGCATCAGTCAACTTCAGGTCGGCGAGGAGGAAACTGCGCCGATCGACGGTGTAACCGCCTTCGCCCGCCTGGTCTCCGCCCAATGTGACCATCTCGATCGGAATCCCCATCTTGCGCAGTTCGCTCTTGTCGCGCTCGAACGCAGCACGCGCGGCCTCGTCCTGCTCTGAGTATTGGTTGCCCAACTCGCGGCGGATTTGCTTTAGGGTGAGTGGCCGCGAACGCTCGACGAGGAGTGCGAGCAGATTGATCATCCGCTCTGCTTGAGAAACGCTCGACGCCACGCCCGACAGACTAGGCGCGCGAGGAGTGGCGCAAATACCACTTCTGCAACTGGACGCTCGAGGCATCGCGCGACGCTCCGGGCTCGCCAGAAGCAAGTTCCGTGGCGACTTCATGGGCCAACTTCTTGCCCAACTCCACACCCCACTGGTCGAAGGAGTTGATCCCCCACACGCAACCTTGCACGAACACCACGTGCTCGAACAGCGCGATCAAGGCACCGAGCGTGCCCGGCGTGAGGGCACTGAGGACGATTGTCGTGCTCGGGCGATTCCCCGGCATTGCTCGCGCAGGATCGTCATGAGTACTCCCGAATGCGAGTGCTGCGGACTGGGCGATCATGTTCGCAACGAGTGCAGCATGCTCGCCGTGATGAGCGGTCGCTGCGCGTGCGACTCCGATGAAAGTGACCGGAACCACCGAGGTCCCCTGATGCAGGAGCTGCATGAACGCGTGTTGAGCATTGGTGCCAACGCCGCCCCAAATCACCGGCGACGACTCAGTCGACAGCACCTCGCCATCCCTGGTCACGACCTTGCCGTTGCTCTCCATCTCGAGCTGTTGGAGATAGGAAGGTAGAAGCCCAAGTGAATCGGCGTACGGCACGATCGCGTGCGACCCTCGACCGAGGAGACTGCGATTCCACACTCCGATAACACCAAGAATCATCGGGGCGTTGCGCTCGAAAGGTTCGTGCGCGAAGTGTTCGTCCATGGCACGCATCCCGCCGAGGAACTGGTCGATCGAATCCGCGCCGAAGGCGATCGCATTGCACACGTTGACCGCAGACGACACCGAGTAGCGCCCGCCGACCCACGACCACATTTTCAGCACGCGTGCTGCGGCGATTCCTGAGGACGCGACCTTGCTGGCGTCGACCGTCACGGCAACGGTGTGGTGCGCGACGGCGTCACCACCCAACGCATCAGCAAGCCACCGCTGCGCAATGCGAGCATTCGCGAGTGTTTCTGCGGTCGAGAATGACTTCGAGCAGACGACAACGATCGTGGTTGCTGGATCAAGACCTCCGAGAACCCGCGTGACGTTCGTCGGGTCGACATTCGAGACGAACGACACGCGAACCTGTGGCGCACCAGTCGTCGACAACGCCAAGTAGACGAGTGCTGGACCGAGATCGCTTCCCCCGATGCCGATGTTGACGACGTCGGTGATGATGCGTCCCGTTGCACCGCGGTATCGGCCCTCGCGCACATCGTGGGCGAACCCTGTGACCTCGTCACGCACCGCCCACACCTCGTCGACGACGTTCACGCCGTTGACCACGACTTTTGAGCCGCGGGGAGCTCTGAGCGCAGTGTGCAGAGCAGGCTGAACCTCCGAAGTATTGACGATCGCGCCGGAGAGCATTGCGTCGCGGGCTTCGGCTACTCGCGCCGTGGCGGCGAGTCCAGCCAACTCGCAGAACACTTCCTTGTCGACGTTTTGCTTAGAGGCGTCGATGAGCATCGACTGGCCATCGATTTCCATTTCGACGCTCATTGCACTCGTTCGTCCCGGTTCTGAAACGAAGAGTTCCTTCAATGAAGCGACGGTCTTGCGCGACGCTCGTGACTCAAGCGAGGTCCACTGCTCGCAAGCCGTGATGTCCACCCAATCAAGGCTACTGGCGTGTTGTAGCGTGACTGAGCCATGACGAACGAGGTTGACGATCAGTCACGCTCACTCGGCATCTCGCTCGCATTTAGCGCATATGTCTTGTGGGGTCTCCTCACCCTGTACTGGAAGGTGTTGAAGGAATTCGATCCATTCGAGCTCATCGGTTGGCGCATCGCCACGAGCGTCGTCGTGCTCATTGCGGTCGTGGTCGTCACTGGGCGGATGGGGGCACTGCTCGCCGCCCTGCGCAATCCTCACTTGATGTGGCGAATCATGATCGCAAGCATGCTGCTCACCGCAAACTGGACCCTGTACGTCTGGGCAGTCGTCAACGAACACGTCATCGAAACCGCACTCGGCTACTTCATCGCCCCGCTGTTGACGATCGTGCTCGGTGTCGTCGTGTTACGCGAGAAACTTCGCCTGAACCTGAAGATTGCCGTCGGGTTCGCACTCGCAGGTCTCGCCGTCCTCACTCTTTCCTACGGCCGCGTGCCCTGGGTGGCGATCTCCATCGCAGCAACGTGGTCGGTTTACGGACTTCTGAAGAAGCAAGTCCCCCTCAAACCGCTCGAGAGTTTGACCGCAGAAGTCGTCATCCTGGCCATTCCCGCACTTGCCTACGTCGCCGCGACATGGAATCGCGTCGACAGCATTCCAAACAATGCAGATGCCGTCGAGCTCGTCTTTGCTCTCCTCACCGGGGTGATCACCGCGGTACCGCTCCTCCTCTTCGCCGGAGCTTCACTGCGCACGCCACTGACGATCATCGGCCCGATGCAGTACCTCGTGCCGACGATCAATTTCATCATCGGTTGGGCAATTTTCGACGAGGCCGTCAGCGCGACGCGCTTCGGTGGATTCTTCTTGATCTGGATCTGCCTCGGGTTCGTGGTGGGCGACGTGATATCAAGCCAGCGCGTGAACAGGACCGAAGCGCTCTAACGCGCAACCGGAGAACGCAGGAGCGTTCCCGCCATCAACAGCTTGAGGCCGTCGACGACGTTGCGACGTCGGTCGGCGTCGTCAACCACGTGGCTGAAGCGTGACAGTCCCGAGATCACGACGTCAATCATGTCGTGCAGCAACTGACCGGTGATTCCCTCGTTCACCTCGCCGTTGCGTACTGCTTCCTCACAGATTTCGTGCAAGAACTTCACCGTGCGGCTGCGCAACGAACGAAGGTCCTGCGTGAGTTCTGGGTGGCGCTGACTCTCGGCAGAGACCCCAACCACGAAGCCGACGAACGACGGCTCTTGAGTGGAGATCGCCGCAAGCGCATCGAGCATCGAGGAGAACTTGTCGACGAACACCTCCTGACCTGCGACGGCGTTCTCGAGTGCGCCGTAGACCATCTCCTGCACCTCGGCGTAGGCCGCGATGTACATCTCTTTCTTCGACGGGAAGTAGTGATAAATCGCTCCGGTCGTGATGCCAACTGCATCGGCAACGAGTCGGTTGGTAGTCGCGTCGTAGCCGATCTCGGCGAACAGTCGGCGGGCCTCGAGAATCAATCGCTTGCGGGTCTCTCCCGGATCGACCGCGCACGGTCGACCGAGTTTCTTTCGCGCGACGAGGGGATTCATTGAGGCAAACCCTAACGGTGAGTGATCACGTCAACCGAAGCGAGCGAGGATCTTTGCAAGCTCCACAGGTCGGTCCCCCTGGACACTGTGACCCGCCCCGTCGACCACTTCGACGACCACATTTGGCATACGGCGCTTGAGTTCGGCGACGTCACCATCGTCGACCACCGGAGATATACCACCGCGCACCAAGAGGAGGTCGCAATGCAATGTCGAAATTGCCTCCCAGAGAAGAAGCGAATCAGGTCGCGGCGAGGCCGACTCTTCATCGCTGCGCGGAGCATTTTCGTTGTTAGATCGTCCGCGCCGGTCGTATCGCCACTCCCAGGATTCGTCTTCGAGTTGACGTGCGTTGTGCAGGATTCCACGACGCAGGCTCGACTCGCTCCGCGTCGGATTGTGCTCCTTGGTACGAGCGAGCAAGTCCTCGAAACTCGCGAAGCTCTGCGGTCCATTGATGAAGTCGAGGACCGACTTCGCCTTCTTCGACGTGACTCCCGGCGTGATGTCGACCATCACCAGGCTGCCCACAAGATCAGGATGACGATGTGCGAGCGCAAGGCACGTGAGCCCGCCGAGCGACATTCCCACGATCACGCGTGCATCTGGAGCGTGCTCGGCAATGACGTGGGCAATGTCATCGGCGAGCGTCTGTGGAGTGTACGTGGCATCCTCACGCCAGTCAGAGTGTCCGTGTCCCGGCAAGTCGATGGCAAGCAGCGGCGTTCCGAGTGCGAGCGCAACGGTGTCCCACGTGTGCGCGTTCTGCGCGGTGCCGTGAACGAGAACCAACCGTGGAGCTTGCTTCCCCCACTTCAGCGCGGAGATTCTTCGTCCGTCGCTGAGTGTTGTCGTCACACGCGACACGTCGGGGGTCGCCGATGCACTTAGTCCGTATTCGGTGATGTTCTCCGCGAACATCGAGAATTCGTCGTAGGCGATGCGAGCCATTGCTCTCTGTCTACTACGGCAGCGTCGTCGGGGCGACCGTCGTCGGTGGAGCACCCTTCAGCGTGGTGGTCGGTGCGAGCGACGTGGTGGTCGTGTAGTTCGGATCTGGTCGATCCCACGGCGGTGGCGGCGATCCATACTCCTCTGGCTCCTTGATCCCGTCGAAGACGTACACGCGGTCTCCGTACTCGACGAGTGCGGGGAAATATCTGGCTACTGACATTGGAATGCGCACGCATCCGTGCGAAGCAGGCTCCAGTGGAACGAGGATCGCTCCGTGCACCGCAATGCCGTAGTTGAAATACACGGGGTTGTACATCGACCCGAGTCGCGACTCCCTCATGCCCTGCTTGCGGTTGTAGAAGTAGAAGATTCCCGGTGGCGTGATCGCGTCACCGCAGAGACCCTTCTTGATCTGCTCGCGCGTGTTGTTGCCCTCCTCGCCCGGGTCGATCGTCACTTCCTCACACCACTGTTCATTCGAGCCGGTCGAAATGTGAGTGATCAGCGTCGGCGTGCCGCCTTGGTACACCACCATCACCTGCTTGACGAGGTCGATCTCGGCGTGTCGTGGGCTGTCTGGAGTGCGACGCGGGGTGATCTGGAGGTCGGACTCCATGATTGACCAGATCGACGGCGTGACTTCACCCTTGGCATTCGCGCGCGGAGTGTCCAGCACGAGCTTCTCGAACGCCCACACTGCTTGCAGGGTGTTCTGGCCGAACTCACCGTCGCGCGGACCCGGATCGAACTTCAGTTCAGCGAGACGCTCCTGCAGGCGCAAGACATCGTCACCCTTCATTCCCTTGCGCAACGTGCGCGTGAGCGGCACGGTCTCGCGAGGGATGGCAGAAGAGTCGACGACGACGTCGGGGTTGGATCCATTTGTCGACTCATTCGACGAAGAATTGCGCATCACCGCGATCGCCACGACGGTCAAGAGCACTGCGATGGCAAACAGCGCAGGTCGCCACCGGTCATACAAGCCCGGCTCGTACTCGACGGGTCCGATGTTGTCGTAAAAATCGTTGCTCATGATGCGGAGTCGAGTGCGTTCAGGGAACTACGCAACGCAAAGGCCTCCCGGAGGATTTTGACGATCACCGACGGCGAGCTCAACGTCGAAACGCCACGAGTGCGCGGGAAGTAGTCGACTCCGAATTGCACGACGTTCATTCCCATCTTGCGCGCACTGACCATCAATTCCGCATCGATGAACGACCCTTCGCTGTGCAACTCGACGCGATCGAGCACCGAACGACGTACGAGCTTGAAGGCGAAGTTGACATCCCGGAAGCGACAACCGAACAGCACGCGCACGAGCAGGTTGTAGAAGAACGAATAGATCACCCGCACGTAGCCCTCGCCGGTGCGATCGAAGCGATAGGCGGCGACGAGATCGGCCTCGTACTGCCCCATCAATCGCAGAGCCTTGTGCACCTCGCGCATGTCAAATGGCAGGTCGGCGTCCGTGTACAGCACGACATCCCCCGTGGCCGCGGCAAACCCCGACTTGATCGAGCCACCCAGTTTGCGGTTCGTCGGATGGTGCACCACCTTGACTCGCGGGTTGACTCGCGCTGCCTCATCAGCGAGCCTTGGCGTCGCATCGGTCGAGGCATCATTCACGATGATCATTTCGTAATCCCCGACGGTTCCGGCGGCGAGGAGTTCTTCGCCGAGCTCGGTCGCTGCGTTCAACGCCCGTTGCAGGTACTCCTCTTCGTTCCACATCGGGAAAAATACGGAGAAACGGCCGAAGCGTGGCGTCGACATCGCCGTTCAGGCTAACTGCCGACGTTCCCGTTGTACCCTGACGAGCCATGAATGCGGTACCTCCAGACCTGCCACGCGTGCGCCTCACCGCGGCATGGGCGCGGGTCACGGTGGTCGCCTGGATCGTCGTCATGGCTGGCCTCATCGCCGTCGTCGTCACCGGACGCAACGTCGGCAAACCAGCGTGGTGGATCGGTCCCGAGTCGAACCCGACATTGTTCGTGTTGTGGGTCGTGCCGTTCGTCTTGCCACTGTGGACGATCCTGCTTGCATTTCGCTCGAGTCGCTTCGTCCCGATCATCGGCGTCATCGCATCGGTGGTCATCGCAGGATTCGCCGCGGGCGACATCGTGGACTCTCCGGGGGTCGCGCTCCTCGAAGGAGTCATCGCACTCGGTGGACTGTGCATCGCGCTCGCGACGTTCGCCGGTCTCGAGCGACGCTAAAGCGGTCGTGTTTGACGCTGCGCGGTCTGTACCGTTGAACCATGCCTGAAAGTTCCGCTTCGAACGCCAAAGTGTTGACCGCTCTCCCCGTCGGCGAGCGCGTCGGCATCGCATTCTCGGGTGGACTCGACACGTCGGCTGCCGTCGCCTGGATGCGAGAAAAGGGTGCGTTGCCCTACGCCTACACCGCTGATCTCGGTCAACCGGACGAACCCGATCTCTCCGGTGTTCCCGCCCGTGCTCTCGAGTACGGCGCGCAACACGCACGACTCGTGGACTGCAGCACCGAGCTCGTGCACGAAGGTCTCGTTGCGTTGCAATGCGGCGCATTCCACATCACCACGGCCGGCAAGACGTATTTCAACACCACCCCACTCGGTCGCGCCGTCACCGGCACCTTGCTCGTGCGCGCGATGAAAGAAGATGGCGTCGACATCTGGGGTGACGGCAGCACGTACAAGGGCAACGACATCGAACGCTTCTACCGTTACGGTCTGCTCGCCAATCCGAGCCTGCGCATCTACAAGCCATGGCTCGATGCAACGTTCGTGCGCGAGATGGGTGGACGCGCAGAGATGAGTGCGTTCCTCGCATCGAAGAAATTGCCGTACCGCGATTCGGCGGAAAAGGCGTACTCGACGGACGCAAACATCTGGGGTGCGACACACGAAGCCAAGCAGCTCGAAGAGCTTGCGACGTCGATGCACATCGTCAAGCCGATCATGGGCGTCGCACATTGGGACGCATCGGTCGCGATCGCACCCGAAGACGTCACCATCGAGTTCCGTGAAGGCTGGCCCGTCGCGCTCAACGGCAAGGAGTTTGATTCTCAGGTTGCTCTCGTGCACGAGGCGAACCGCATCGGCGGCCGCCACGGGCTCGGCATGAGCGACCAGATCGAGAACCGCATCATCGAAGCAAAGAGCCGCGGAATCTACGAAGCCCCGGGACTCGCTCTCCTGCACATCGCCTACGAGCGTCTGTTGACGGCGATCCACAACGAGAACACGCTCGAGAACTATCGCCAAATGGGTCGCCGACTCGGCCGACTGCTGTACGAAGGACGTTGGTTCGACCCGCAGTCACTGATGTTGCGCGAGCCACTCATGCGCTGGGTCGGATCACTCGTAACGGGAACCGTCACGTTGCAGCTGCGTCGCGGAGACGACTACACGATCGTGTCGACCTCCGGACCACACCTCACGTATGCACCCGAGCGACTGAGCATGGAGCGCGTGGAAGACGCAGCCTTCGGTCCGCTCGACCGCATCGGCCAGCTCACGATGCGAAACCTGGACATCCAAGACACGCGAGCCAAAATCGACGAATACCGCGCTGCCGGCACACTCGGGAGTGGCGGACTACTCGAACTCGACTAGTTCGCGTTCACGATCGCGCGCGCGATCCCCGCGACAAGCGCCGCCCGCTCGGGCATCGTCGACACGATGATGTGCTCAGACTCTGCGTGTGCGCCGCCACCGACTGCACCGCACCCATCCAACGTCGGGATGCCGATCGCCGCGGTGAAATTGCCATCTGACCCGCCACCCACGGACACACCCCGCAAGTCGGCAACACCGATTTCCTTGGCAACACCCGTGGCAAGCGCAAACAACGACTGTGCTGCCGATTCGTGCATCGGAGGTCGATTGATCGAACCACTCACCGTCACCGTTGCACCCGGGACCGTCGGAGCGAGCGACGCAAACGCAGACTCAACGCGCGCCTTTTCTGCAGGCTCGCTGATGCGTGTGTCGACGATGATGTGTGCCGATGCAGGAACGACGTTTTCCGTGGTGCCCGCCGATGCAACGGTTGGTGTCACGGTGGTGCCAACATCTGGTCGGGCAAACGATGCGATGGTCTGCACCTGAGCGGCGAGTTCGACCAAGGAATTGATTCCTTTTTCCGGCTCCAAGCCGGCATGGGATGCGCGACCCTCGATGTCGAGACGGAAGGTGCCGACTCCCTTGCGACCGATCTTGAGTGCACCGCCATCAGCGGATGGCTCGATGACGAGCACATGTCCGGCGACTCGAGCACGCTCCTCGATCAATTCACGCGAGGCATACGAGCCGACTTCTTCATCGGCGGTGATCAAAATCTCGACGTGCGCAGACTCTTCGATCTCACCGAGACCGTAGATCGCCTGCACGATTCCCGCCTTCATGTCGAAGATCCCGGGACCCCGTGCCACATCACCGTCACGGCTGAACGATCGACGAGCGACGGTGCCTTTGGGGAACACCGTGTCGTGGTGACCAACCACGAGCACCCGTGTGTCACTGGAACCCTTCCAGTGGACGTGCGGACCTTCGGGTGATTCGACGAGCGTCGGTCGCGACCCGAG
>JALRJT010000006.1 GCA_023254985.1 Ilumatobacteraceae bacterium
GCAACTGGATCAACGAGCGTGACGACACGCCGAAGAAGGACGAACTTGGTCGCATCGCCGCCCAGACGTTCCGCCAGGTGATGAGCCAGCGTATTCGCGAAGTCGAGCGCGACCGCAAGTTCGAGGAGTATGCGAACCGCGAAGGCGACATCGTCTCGGGTCTCGTGCAAAAGACCGACACCAAGTACACCTTGCTCGACCTCGGTCGTGTCGAGGCGCTCCTGCCGCAGGCGGAGCAGGTGCAGGGCGAGGTTCGCGAGCCGAACGCGCGACTCAAGGCCTACATCGTCGAAGTGCGCAAGACCCCCAAGGGTCCGCAGATCGTCGTCAGCCGCACGCACCCGGGTCTCATCAAGCGCCTGTTCGAACTCGAAGTGCCCGAGATCGCCGACGGTGTCGTTGAGATCAAGGCGTGCTCGCGCGAACCAGGTCAGCGCACGAAGATCGCCGTGTGGTCCAACGATCACAACGTGGATCCGGTCGGCGCATGCGTCGGCGCTCGCGGTGGTCGCGTGCGCATGGTCGTCACCGAGTTGCGCGGCGAGAAGGTCGACATCATCCCGTTCTCCGAGGACGTGCGCGACTTCATCGCCAAGGCGATGTCGCCGGCGAAGGTCACCGACGTTCGTCTGAGCGCCGATGGCACCCAGGCAGACGTGATCGTGCCGGACTTCCAGCTCTCGCTCGCCATCGGCAAGATGGGCGTGAATGCGAACCTCGCAGCTCGCCTCACCGGCGTGCGCTTGGACGTCAAGAGCGAGACGCAGGCCGCCGAGGAAGCATCGGGTGTCGCACCAGTCGCTGCACCAGCTGCCGAGTCGTCGAATTATGCCGAAGGTGAATGGGTGACGAACCCAGACACCGGTGCAATGGAATGGCATGCGGCCGATGGTTCGGTCGTGAGCCAAGAGCAGTGGGCCGCCGGCACGAACGAGTCGGGAGAGTAACTACTTGGCAAAGAAGCTGCTGCGAATCCACGAGCTCGCTAAAGAGCTCGGCATGACGAATCAAGAGACCCTTGATTTGTGCGCCAAGTTGTCGATCGGCGTCAAGGGCCTTTCCTCGACGATCATCGAACAGCAGGCCGACCGCGTTCGCGCACGTGCTGAACGCGACGGATTGATTCGCGAGAAGCAGCCGGAAGAGCCAAAGCCGGTGAAGAAGGCAGCCAAGAAAGCCGCAAAGAAGGCCGACGACGGTGGAGACGAGGCAAAGCCAGTTAAGAAGGCTGCCGCCAAGCGCGCACCAGCGAAGAAGGCCGCCAAGAAGTCGAGCGACGACGAGACTTCAGTCGACTCACCGGCAGTCGAATCGACACCAGTCGTCGAAGCAACTCCCGCACCAGCACCCGAAGCTCCGACACCTGCACCTTCTGTCGTCACGTCCGCGAAGCCAGCGACGAAGTCGCCGAACATCATCACCGGTGGTTCGGTGCGCGTTGCACCTTCGACACCGAGCGCTCCTGCGCCGCGACCGACTCCACCCACAGCGGCACCACGCCCGCCGCAGGGTGGTCCGCCGCCACGTCTCGCGCCGAGTGGTCGTCCCATTCCGCCACCGCCCGGCAGCGGCCGTCCGATTCCGCCACCGCCTGGTGGTTTCCGTCGACCCGGTGAAGGCCCACGTCCGCCGATGGGTCGAGGCCCAGGTGGACCGCGTCCCGGTGGCACCGGTGCGCGCACCGGTCGCATTCCGCAGAGTGCTCTCGGTCGTGGTCCGGTCGGCACCGGTGGTCCGTCGCGTCCGACGAGCCCGGGTGCAGGTCGCCCAGGTGGTCCCGGTCGACCCGGAATGGGCCAGCGCCCAGGTGGTCCCGGTGCAGGTCGTGGATTCGGTGGCCCAGGCGGTCCAGGTCGTGGTGGCCCAGGTGGCCCTCCCGGTCGCGGACCTGGTGGCCCAGGTGGTCGCGGCAACGGACAACGCCGCGCACCGAAGAAGAAGTCACGCGCGCGTCGTCGTCAGGACTTCGATGAGATGTTGCCGCAGACGCCGACGGCGTACACCGCGAGCAATGCACCGGTTCCCGAGGGAATCATCATCGTCGAACGTGGCTCGTCGGCACAAGAGTTCGCACCGAAGCTGAACCGCACGGCCGCCGACGTCGTTCGCTTTCTCCTCGAGCACGGCGAGATGGTCACTGCGACGATGACGCTTGCCGATGAGCAAATGGAGTTGTTCGCACTCGAGGTCGGCGCAGAGATCTTGCTTGTCGATCCGGGCCAGCAAGAAGAGATGGAATTGCAGGCGCTCTTCGACGACTCCGACGACGACGATCCGGAGATGCAACGGTCACGTCCGCCGGTGATCACCGTGATGGGCCACGTCGACCACGGTAAGACGACGTTGCTCGACCGCATTCGCGAAGCCAACGTCGTCGCTGGTGAAGCCGGTGGCATCACCCAGCACATCGGCGCGTACCAAGTCGAAAAGAGTGGCAAGACGATCACCTTCATTGATACGCCGGGTCACGCTGCATTCACCAAGATGCGCGCACGAGGCGCACAGGTCACCGACATCGTCGTGTTGATGGTCGCGGCCGATGACGGCGTGATGCCGCAGACCATCGAAGCGATCAGCCACGCACGGGCCGCAGAGGTGCCGATCGTGGTCGCGATCAACAAGATCGATAAGGACAACGCGGACGTTCCACGCGTGATGGCTCAGCTCGCCGAACAGCAGCTCACGCCAGAGGCATGGGGTGGTGACACGATCGTCGTCGAAATGTCCGCCCAGAGCGGTCTCGGCGTGGACGAGTTGCTCGAACAGCTCGCCGTCGTCGCCGAAGTGAACGAACTCGAGGCCAACCCAACGGGTCGCGCCAAGGGCATCGTGCTCGAAGCCCAACTCGACGTTGGTCGGGGACCAGTCGCCACCGTGCTCGTCGACAAGGGAACCCTCAAGGTCGGCGATCCGATGGTCGCCGGCGCGGCATGGGGCAAGGTGCGCGCCATCATCAACAGTCGCGGTGAGCAGGTTAAGGAAGCCGGCCCATCCACACCGGTGCAGATCCTTGGTCTGAGTGCCGTGCCGGGTGCGGGCGATGAGTTCCGTGCAGCACCAGACGAGCGCACCGCACGCACCGTCGCCGAGGCTCGCGAGCAGCGCTACCGCACGCTCAGCCAGCGCGGCGATGCCCGCGTGCAGCGCGGCGTGAAGCTCGAAGACATCTTCACCCAGATCCAGGCTGGCGAAGTCGCCACACTGAACGTGATCATCAAGGCCGACGTACACGGTTCGCTGGAAGCGGTCACCGAGAGCCTCCGCAAGCTCGAGCGCGACGACGTGCGCGCAGCGTTCGTGCATCGCGCCGTCGGTGCGATCACCGAGAACGACATCACGCTCGCCGCCGCGACGAACGCGACGTTGATCGGCTTCAACGTTCGCCCGGACCGCAAAGTGCGCGAGATGGCCGAGGTCGAGGGCGTCGAGATTCGCACCTACGAAATCATCTACAAGTTGATCGAAGACATCGACAAGGCGATGAAGGGCATGCTCGCGCCGGAGTTCGAAGAAGTGGTCACCGGCGAAGCCGAGGTGCGCGAGATCTTCCGCGCGCCGAAGGTCGGCGCGATCGCAGGTTGCTTCGTGCGCTCGGGTGTCATCACCCGCGGATCCAAGGTGCGCTTCCTGCGCGACGGCACGATCATCTGGAAGGGCGCAATCTCGTCGCTGCGTCGCTTCAAAGACGACGTCCGCGAGGTCCGCGAAGGCTTCGAGTGCGGTATCGGTCTGAGTGACTTCCAGGACCTGAAGCAGGGCGATCTCATCGAGACCTACGACCTGCGCGAAATTGCTCGCGACTAAGGTGGCCGGCGATGGCCGACGCAGAATTCTTCTTCGATCCCGTGTGTCCGTGGGCGTGGATCACCTCGCGCTGGGTCAAAGAGGTGCAATCGCAGCGACCCTATGAGGTGTCGTGGAAGTTCATCTCTC
>JALRJT010000014.1 GCA_023254985.1 Ilumatobacteraceae bacterium
TCTGTGGCGGACGGACCAAAGCGAGCACGTTCCCCACTGCCATCGCACCACCAAATGCAAGCACGAGCCAGGCGAGGAGATCTTCGCCGAGGAACACGACTACTCCCCGATCGCGTCGTCGAATACTTGATCGCGCGCCATGTTGTCGAAGCGAGTGAAGTTCGCCTGCCACACGAGTCGTGCCTGACCGAGCGGACCTGCGCGGTGCTTGGACACGTTCACTTCCGCCAGTCCCTTCAGGTTCGGGTCTGCTTCGTAGATTTCGCCGCGGTAGAGGAACATGACGACGTCTGCGTCTTGCTCGAGCGCACCTGATTCGCGCAAGTCCGACAGCGTCGGGTGTTTGTCGGTGCGCTGCTCGAGTTGTCGGCTGAGCTGACTCAATGCGAGGACCGGCACGTTGAATTCACGCGCGAGCAACTTCAACTTTCGGCTGATGTCGCTGACTTCCAACTGGCGGTTTTCAGGGCGACCATCGCCACCCATGAGTTGCAAGTAGTCGATGACGATGAGTGCGAGTCCGCCCTCGCGACTGTATGTGCGGCGTGCTTTCGCGCGAATCTGCCCGACCGTCGTTCCCGCACTGTCGTCAATGATCAACGGCACGTCGAGCCGAGCGACTGCGCGACCGATCTTGCTCCAGTCATCTTCACTTGGTCGACCCATACGCAGCACGTTGCCGTCCACGCTCGCTTCGCTGGACAAGATTCGTTGCGTGAGTTCGGCCTTGCCCATTTCGAGCGAGAAAAACAACACGGCTTGGTTGGTCGCCTGCGCAGCATGTACCGCGATGTTCAACGCGAACGCGCTCTTTCCCATGGCAGGTCGGGCACCGACGATGTTCAACGTTCCCGGCTGTAAACCGAGAAGAATGCGGTCGAGGTCGGCAAAGCCCGTCGGCACACCAGTGATCGCATCACCTTTTTCAGCACGCTCTTCGAGTTTTTCAAGCGCTTGGCCGAGCAGGATCTGGACCTTTTCTGAATTGTCGCCGACCTGGCTTTCGGAAACGGAGAAGACCTTGCTCTCCGCATCGTTCAATGCCTTTTCGATGTCGTCTGGTTCGCTGTAGGCGAGTTCGACGATTTCCGATGCTGCGCCGATCAGTCGGCGAAGACGAGCAGTGTCGTGCACTATGCGCGCGTATTGCTCGGTGCTCGTAACGGCAGGAACCGCATTCTGAATGGACAACAACGCATCCATGCCGCCAACCGTGTCGAGAAGTCCGGCCTTGCGCAGAGTGTCAGCGACCGTGACGGGATCGACTGCTTCGCCACTCGTGTTCAGCGAACGAATCGCATCGAAGATGTGTCGGTGCGCCGGCTTGTAGAACTCATCCGGGCGCACGCCGCGTTCAATCGCAATGCCGATGGCGTCGCGAGACAACAGCATGGCGCCGAGGAGCGAAGCCTCGGCGTCGAGGTTGTGGGGTGGTACGCGCTGCAACGAGCGCCCGTCGTTGCGAGAGTCTCCCGTTGACGACATGTCGACCGTGCCCCGGTGGGCGGAGGTCCTAGCTCGCCGAAACGCTGAGCGAGATGGTGCCCGTGATGCCGGCGAACAACTCGACGGTCACACTGTGGTCACCTACCGTGCGGATTGGCGAGGCAATCTCGATGCTCTTGCGGTCGAGCGTGATGCCAGCTTGCGCCGACACGGCCTGGGCGATGTCGGTGGCAGTCACCGAACCGAACAGTCGACCCTCGGAACCGGCCTTGGCCTGCACCTGAATGGTGCGCTTGGCAAGTTCGGCGACGATCGCTTGTGCGGACTCTCGGTCGGCGGCCTCGCGAAGGTCGCGGGCACGACGCATCGACGTTGCTTGGACGACTGCTCCATCGGTCGCCGCAATGGCGAGACCGCGTGGGAGCAGGAAGTTGCGGGCATGACCGGACGACACCGACACGATGTCGCCACGACGACCGACGCCGCTGATGTCTTGACGAAGCAGAACCTTCATGGCTTAGGCCTCCTCTGCTGGAGTTTCAACGGGTGTTTCTTCGACCACGTCGGTTGCGCCAACTTCGGCATTGATCACGTCGGCGTAGGTGTCGACGAGTGACGCCTCAGAGCGGTCACGGCGCGGACGATCCGACATCGAGCCGTCCTCTTCGCCACGGCGCGGAGCGCGGGCAGATGCGACGCGCTTGGTGTACGGCAAGAGTGCCATTTCGCGGGCGTTCTTGACGGCAAGCGCGACGTCACGCTGCTGCTGAACGGAGTTGCCGTTCATGCGGCGTGCCTTCAACTTCGAGCGATCCGACATGAAGCGCTGGAGCAAGGTGACGTCCTTGTAGTCGATGTAGTCGACCTTGTCGGCGTTCAGCGTGTTCGGGCGCTTCTTGTACTTGCGCATCGCAGCTTTTGCTGCGCGTTCCTTGTTCTTCTTACTGGTCATGATGGTGTTCCTTTAGTCGATTGGTGGTGATGGTCAGAAGGGTTCTTCGCCGTCGAATGGAGCGGCCTCTGCAGACTGGCCCTGCGGTGCACGCGAGGAACCGCCCTCGCCACGCGGGGTGCGCTCGACCTGTGCGGTCGCCCAACGAAGGCTCGGTCCGAGTTCGTCGGCGATGACGTCGATGGCGGTGCGCTTGTCTCCCTCACGGGTGGTGTACTCGCGCTGCTCGAGGCGACCAGTGACGACGACTCGCGTTCCCTTGGTCAACGATGCTGCGGCGTTCTCGCCGAGTTGGCCCCACGCGGTGACGTTGAAGTACGAGGTCTGTTCCTGCCACTCGCCGTTCACTTGATAGCGACGACCAACGGCGATACCGAACGATGCAACGCCGCGACCGGTGGTCGTGAAACGCAGCTCTGGATCGCGGGTCAGATTGCCGACGAGCGTGATGGTGTTGTCTGCCATGAGATGTGGCTCCTTTGTCGAATCTTCGTTTTCCGACTACACAGACGCAACGGCCATGCCGCGGCGTGCTGCCTCGTGGTCGGGCAAGCGAAGGAGTTTGTGGCGGAGGACGTCGTCCGCGATACGGAGGGTGCGCTCAACTTCGTCGAGTGCTCCACCAGGAGCGACCACATTGAAGATGGCATAGAAACCCTCGGACTGCTTCTTGATGGGATAGGCCAGGCGGCGCTTTCCCCACCAGTCAGGTGTGCCGTGAATCGACCCGCCGACCGCAGAAATTTGCTTGGTCAGGGTGTTGATCCAGTTGTGTGCCGCGGACTCTTCAAGCGAGCCGCTGACAATGACCATCAATTCGTATGAACGCATGGCTGCGTTTTCTCCCTTCGGTTCCAGTCATGGACTGGAGCCCCCGTGGGGGCAGGTATGTGGAGTGATGAGCGTATCGGCACGCCCAGCAGGCTGACACACCCCTGTAGTGGGGAAACCGCCTATCGGCTGGCGCTGCGCCGGCGTGGAGTCCGAGCTTCCCGCTCTGGGTTGAGCGCGAGCGTGCGCAGGAGGTGATGCCACCCACACGACCGGCAGGCCTCAACGACATAAGCGGTGTAGTCGCCACTCACTGACGTGCGCGCAATCCGCCTGAACTCGTCCAGCTCGGCTGGTTTGGTGATGCACCGCCCGTGACTTGGAAGCCGTGGTCCGAACACATACGTCACGAGCACGACGGTGTCATCCACACAGATTGGACACTTGACGATCGTTTCATCACCGAAGTTCCGCGCGGCACGCAACAACTCAGGGTGAGCATCACAAACTTGATCCTTGCGCAGACGACCACGTCGATACTCGTTGATG
>JALRJT010000049.1 GCA_023254985.1 Ilumatobacteraceae bacterium
CCGAGCCATGTCCCACATCTTCTGTCGGATGATTGACAGCTCCTCAGCCGTGATCTTCGCCCCGCCGTCAGAGCCCGCAGCCGTCGCGGCCTTCACGCACTCGGTGAAGACGAGACCGTTTCCTGCAATTCGCAGGTTGCGATGGCGTGAAGCTGAGCGAGCCGCCGCGGGATGTATGGGAGAGGGCTCGAGGGGTAAGTGGTCCCAGCCGACAAGGCGCTTCACGAAGGCCTCAGAGCATGCTGACGAATCGCCGTCAGAAGTTGCGGTGTATGTCGTCGAGCCGTCGCGAATGGCCCAGCGCAGCGTGATGACAGAGCCATCCAGAACTACAACGAGGCCTGCGGGTCCACGCCGCACGGTGGGATCGAAATTGCCGAGGCACAACATCGAAAATGTCGAGGAGTGGTGTGTCCAGGGAACGGTGATTTCCACTGACACCCCTGAACGTGTGGTCACGAATCCAGTGTCGCAGATCGGTGTCACGTGTGGTCGAGGAGAACATCTCCTGAACTATGGTCATCCGGTGGCAATACTGCGGGTAAACGGGATCACTGAACCGCTCCCGAAGCGTCTTTCGCCGTCGCACCCGCGCTTTACCCAGATTATGGAGCTCCACGAAGCCTCATGCAACGCCGGGGAGCCGTGCTATCGAGATCCTGCAACCGGACTGTCCGTGATGACGGCGTCCTTCCTGGCTTCACGTGGGTACTGCTGTGCGAGCGGATGTCGCCACTGCCCGTTCGAACAGGACGCATGAACTAGATTTGGCGCAACCAATCAAAAAGGGAGCAAGGGTGAGCCAAGACCGCGAGATCATGACCTGGGAGTCCTTTGGGGTGGCGAGTCGTGAGTTGGCGATCAAGGTTGCAGAGAGCGGGTACGAGCCCGACATCATTCTTGCAATCGCTCGCGGCGGACTGTTGTCCGCGGGAGCCCTTGGTTATGCCTTGTCGGTGAAGAACACCTACACCATGAACGTCGAGTTCTACACGGGAGTCAACGAACGACTTGCGGTTCCGATGATCTTGCCACCCGTTCCGAGTCTTGTGGATCTCAAGGATTCGAAGGTGCTGATCGTTGATGACGTTGCCGACACTGGACACACGCTCAATCATGTGCTCGAGTTCTGTAGGGGTCAGATGGCCGACAGCAAGATCGCGGTGCTGTACGAGAAGTCGCAGTCAATCATCAAGTGTGACTTCGTCTGGAAGTACACCGACAAGTGGATCAACTTCCCGTGGAGCGACCAAGACCCCGTCGCCAAGCGCGCGTGGAGCGTCAAAGACGCCTGATCATCTCCACTGACCGCGGTCGTTGAGTGCGGTCACCAGTGTGCCGAGGGAGTCGGTCATGATCCCATCGACTCCGAGATCGAGGAGTTCGTCGATTTCGGCTCTGTCATCGATCGTCCACACGTGGACGTGCAGACCAAGATCGTGGGCATAGGAAACGAATCGCGAGTCGACGATCGGTATCGGCCCTTGGCGTGGGGGAACTTGGGCTGCATGTGGAGTGAGTTCGCGACCAGAAGTACGCGTCCAGCTGCGCAGACGAAGCATCGCAACTTCCTTTGGCCCCATGGATGTGCACAGGCTGGGTCCGCAGGCATCGCGAATGGCAGTCAAGCGACGATCGCTGAATGATCCAATGCAGACCCGATCAAAGAGGTCGTGCTCGTGGATTGCCTTGATGAGTGGTTGAACTGCGGGGTCTGCCTTGCAATCGATGTTGATACGCAGCTGTGGCCAGGTAGTGACGAGTTCTGCGAGAGTGGGGATGTGTTCGGTGTCGTGGATGCGGATCGCTGCGACGTCATTGGCGTCCAGATCGTTGATCTTGGCATCGACACCGCATGTGCGATTGAGGTCGTCATCGTGGAAAGCGAAGAGCACACCGTCGCGTGAGGAATGGACGTCGGTCTCGACGTACCGATATCCGTGCGAGACGGCTTGGGCAAAAGCCGACATGGTGTTCTCGGGCGCGTCTGATGCGCCGCCACGATGCGCGAAGGCGATCGGGTGTGGCCAGTCGAGATACGGGTGCGCGGCAGGCAACGGTCAGATGCTCCGGCCTGCAGCTGCCCAGTATTCGTCTTTAAGGAGTCGCTTGTAGAGCTTGCCCGTCGGGTGACGGGGAAGTTCTGGTCGAAAGTCGATGGATCGTGGGCACTTGAGATCGGCGAGTTGTTCTCTACAGAAGGCAATCAGTTCTTGTTCGAGCATGCGACGCTCACCATCGTCTGTTGGCATCGAAACGGGCTGCACGACCGCTTTCACTTCTTCGCCGAATTCCTCGTGAGGGATGCCGAACACCGCAACGTCGGTCACCTTTGGATGGGTGATGAGGACGTTCTCGGACTCCTGCGGATAGATGTTCACACCCCCAGAGATGATCATGAAGGCCTTGCGATCGGTGAGGTACAGGAAGTTGTCCGCATCGAGGTAGCCGATGTCGCCCAAGGTCGTCCAACCGCGGCCTTTCGGGTCGCGAGAGGCCTTCGTCTTTTCAGGATCGTTGTGGTATTCGAATTGGGCGTTCGACTCGAAGTACACCGTGCCGGACTCTCCGGTTGGGAGTTCGTTCCCTTCGTCGTCGCAGATATGTATGACTGCATTCAGTGACTGGCCGACCGTTCCTTGGTGGGCGAGCCAGGATTCGGAGTTGCAGTATACGAAACCGTTGCCCTCGCTACCGGCGTAGTACTCGTGAATGATGGGACCGAACCACTCGATCATTCCGAGTTTCACCGGCACCGGGCAGGGGGCTGCGGCATGGAAGACGCACTTCAGCGAGGAGACGTCGTATCGTGTGCGTACTTCGTCAGGCAGCTTGAGCATGCGGACGAACATTGTGGGCACGGTCTGCGTGTGCGTCACCTTGTGGTCTTCGACTGATGCCAGAAACTCCTCGGCGTCGAAGTGGTCCATGATGACCGATGTTCCGCCGAGTCGATGCACCACCATGTTCCAGCGAAGTGGGGCCGCGTGATACAGGGGAGCGGGTGACAGATAGACCATGTTCTCGTCCATTGCGAGCAGGAATTGCCCAAGTCCTGCAAGCGGAATTGGCGTCCCGAGTGGCGATCCAGAGGTTGCGAGTCGGACGCCTTTGGGTCGACCCGTCGTACCACTCGAGTACAACATATCGGAGCCATCGACTCGATCTGGGAGAGGTTCGGTGGTTGCACGTGATACGACTTCTTCAAATCGTTCGAATCCGTCGATGACGCCATCGATCATCAGGCGTAACGCAACGTTGGGGATCTTGTCTGACACTGCTGCAACCTGTGGTGCAAGATGCGCAGAAGTGATGAGCGCTTTTGCGCCACAGTCGTTGATGATGTAGGTCAATTCATCGGCAGTGAGACGACTCGAGCACGCCGTGTAGATGAGACCTGCGTAGTGGCAGCCCCACACGACATCGAAGAACTTCTCATGGTTCTCGAGACAGATGGCCACATTGTCGCCAGGTCGAAGTCCTGCGCTGTGGAGGAGCTGTGAAACTTGATTTGCGGATCGATCGAGTTCGGCATACGTGATTGCCTTGCCAGTTCTCGTCATGACGATCGCTGGTTTGTCTGGATGTGAGAGCGCTATATGACCTGGAAACATGACCCAACGGTAGTCTGAGGATTTGTGGCGGTGAAGGGGTGAGCGCAGACGAAGAGTTCCGCGAGATGATTCGTGGAACGGCTCACATCGACCTCGTGCATGGGTGCGGTCTGATTGCGGAAGCGGCCGGACATCACCGGGTTCGGGAGATTCTCGCCGATCAATTCGACACGCTGGCGATGACCGTCGAAGGGTCGGATGTGGTCGGCGTGGTGCGAAGTCTGCGCGACGAATTGGGCTTCGATGGAGATCGTCAGAATTATGACAATCCAGCCAATTCGATGCTGCATCTCGTTGTCGAGCGTCGCAGGGGTCTGCCCATTCTCCTCGCCGTCGTCGTCGGTGAGGTCTGCCGACGTCGCGGCATCTCCACGCAGATCATCGGGATGCCGGGGCATGTGCTCGTCTCGGATGGGGCCGAGGTGCCGACGTTCGTCGACGCTTTTCACAGTGCGCACCCGTTGTCAAGCGGTGGCGCACGGGGTCTCTATGAGTCCATGACCGGACTTTCGAATTTCGAGGACAGGTTTCTCGATCCGATTGAGCCTCGTGCGGTCCTGTGGCGGATCCTCAACAATCTCCTCAGTCGCTATCGACGGACGGAAGATCTCGCTGGGATGCGCTGGGTGATGAAGTTGAGAGTTGCGTTTCCTGATGCTGAAGCGGAGGCCGAGCGTGAATTTGCTCGCCTCATGGGACCGCTCAACTGACGACCGACTACGGTTTGCCTAAACCAACGGAGGTGAGACGTGTCTGATATCGAGACGAAGGAACTCAATGAGCGAGTCGACCAACTCTTGGCCTCGCATCCACCGAAGAAGACCGCGGCTCGCGAGTTTCTCGAAGCCCAATACGATGCCGGACTTGCCTGGGTGCATTTCCCCGTCGGGCTTGGTGGACTCGGAATTTCACCTCGTCATCAGAAGGTGATCAACGAGAAGGTCTTCGCAGCGGGTGCTCCGAGCTCCTATGCCCGCAATCCGATCGGTTACGGCATGTGTGGCCCAACCGTCGTGGAGTGGGGTAGCGACGAGCAGAAGCACAGGTATCTTCGCCCGCTCTTCAGTGGCGAAGAGGTGTGGTGTCAACTGTTCTCTGAACCTGGTTCGGGTTCTGACTTTGCAGGACTCTCGGCGCGAGCTGTGCGTGACGGAGACGAGTGGGTCGTGAATGGTCAGAAAGTGTGGACCACGCTTGCGCATTTGTCGAAGTACGGTCTTCTCGTCGTGCGAACGGACACCGAGGCGGTGAAGCACGCAGGTCTCACTGCAGTCGTCGTCGACATGGAGGCGCCTGGCGTGGAGGTTCGTCCCTTGCGCCAGATGACCGGCGAGGCGGAGTTCAACGAGGTGTATTTCACGGATGTGCGTGTGCCGGTTGCTGAGACGCTTGGTGGCACTGGGGACGGGTGGCGCGTGAGTTTGACCACACTGATGAACGAGCGCGTCGCAATTGGTGGGACGATTCCGCAGCAGGGATCGGGTCCAATCAGGGAGGCAGTCAAGTTGTGGAAGCAGCTCGATTCGACTGCGCAGGACGATGCGCGCAAGGACGAACTGATGCGGCTGTGGATTCGGGCGGAAGTTCTACGGCTCACCAATATCCGTGCTGGACAGAGTCGCAAGATGGGCGTGCCAGGTCCAGAAGGTTCGATCGGAAAGATGGCAAGTGCGGATTTGAACAAGGAGACCTACGAGTTTTGCGTGAACTTGTTGGGCGCCGAAGGAATGCTCTACGGGAGCTACGAGATGGTGCGCCCTGAAACCGCGATGGGTTTCGATTCTGTTCCAAAGGCCTTCCTGCGCGCACGGGCGAACAGCATCGAAGGCGGAACGAGCGAGGTCATGCGCAACATTCTCGGTGAGCGTGTTCTCGGACTTCCCGGTGACGTGCGCGTCGATCGCGACATCGCGTGGAGCAAGGTTCCCCGCAACTAGCGCAGCGCGGCGAGCACGGTGCTCGCGGCTATTTTGCGATCCGCCATGGATTGGCGACTCGCGGGCTTGCCGACAATTCGACTGTGGGTGAGAGCGACGGCGTCCTGTAATTCGCGAAGGTTTCGTGGAGGCGGGAAGTACTCATCCTCATCGGTGGCATGAATCTCCTCGACCCCATATTTTGGCTGCAGGACACGGATGATGTCGTTGACGATCTCGTCTGGCGCAGAGGCTCCGGCGGTGAGTCCGATCGTTCCCTGAAGCGGCTCGGTGATTTCCCCGGCGGAGTTGATTCTCATCACGTGCGTGCAACCTTCGTCATTGGCAAGTTTGGCGAGCGCAACGGTGTTCGAGGAGTTGGCGGAACCGACAACGATCATCGTGTCCACCTTGGCTGCAATCTGCATGAGAGCGGATTGACGATTCGTCGTGGCAAAGCACAGGTCGCTCCGACCAGGTGACCACAACTGGGGAAACTTCACCTTGACCGCTTCTGCAACGCCCTGCCAGTCACGATGAGAAAGTGTGGTTTGGGCGAGCAGTGCGACGGGTTCATCGAAATCGGGAAGTCGTTCGACATCGTCAATGGATTCAACACGGGATATCGCATCTGGGGCAACGGCCATTGTGCCGACTGCTTCTTCGTGGCCATCGTGGCCGACATACACGATGCGATACCCCTTGCCTGCGCGAACCTTGACCTCGTGGTGGACCTTGGTGACAAGAGGGCAGACGGCATCCACTGCGTACCGTCCGGCTTCATGGGCGGCATCGACGACCTGCGGGGCAGAGCCATGCGCGGAGAGCATGACGGGTGAGCCCGGTGGCACTTCGGTGATGTCATCGATGAAGACCACTCCCATCGCGGTAAAGCGCTCGACGACGGTCTTGTTGTGCACGATTTCGTGATAGCAGTACACCGGTGCCGGAAAGGTTCGCACCATCCAGGCCAGGGCCTTGATCGCCATCTCGACCCCCGCGCAGAATCCACGAGGAGAAGCGAGCAAGATGCGATCGACGCGATGTTGCATTGCCGACATTCTACGAATGCCACAACAGCCGTGCAGTGTTCGGCGGTTGTGTCGGTGTGAACCGTAGAATGCTGGGGTGAGTACGCGTCTTCCCTCCGTGGTGATCGTCGGGAGACCCAACGTTGGAAAGAGCACACTCTTCAACCGTTTCGTGGGTTCGCAAGTCGCAATCGTGGAAAACCAGCCTGGAGTCACGCGTGACCGCTTTGAGCGTGAAGTCGAGTGGACGGGAAAGCGCTTCATGCTGTCCGACACGGGTGGTTGGATGCCCGGGGGTACAGAGCTCGATGCGAAAGTAAGTCAACAAGTCGAAGAAGCTGCCGCGCAGGCGGATCTCATCCTGTTCCTCGTCGACACCACGATCGGCGTCACCGACGATGACGAATTGATTGCCTCGTGGCTGAGAGGGCTCGGCCGTCCAGTCGTCGTGGTGGCGAACAAGGTGGACTCCGACAAACGTGATGCAGATCGCTGGGACTTCTTGCATCTTGGATTCGGTGATCCAGTCGCAGTGTCAGCGCTCCATGGTCGCAAGTCAGGCGACTTGCTCGATGACATCATTTCGGCTGTCGAGGCCGTTGACGTCGATGACGTCGATGTTGTCGAGCGATTCGAGTCCGGAGTTCCGAGAGTTGCCTTGGTGGGACGACCGAATGTGGGCAAGAGCACGCTCTTCAATCGCCTCGTTGGGGAGGATCGATCGATCACCCATGACATGCCGGGTACGACGCGCGATGCGATCGACACCCGTGTCGAGACTGCGGATGGCCCGATCGTGTTCGTCGACACAGCCGGCATGCGCAAGAAGAGCAAAGTCGATGAGTCAGCTGAGTATTACTCCTTCGTGCGCGCCCTTCGCGCTGTTGATGAGTCCGACGTTGCACTGTTGGTCATAGATGCGACTGAGGGCGTGACCTCGCAGGATCAGCGGCTCGCTGAGCGGATCGACGCAGCCGGATGTCCACTGATTGTGGTGCTCAACAAGTGGGACCTGTTGACTGACGATGACAAGGTCAAGATGGATCTCGACATAGCCCGCAAGCTGTACTTCATCGGCGATTCTCCGATCTTGCGTATGTCGGCGCTCACGGGGAAGGGAGTCCATCGACTCCAACCATTGCTCGTGGACTCAATCAACGACTATCACAAGCGAGTTCCGACTCGAGACGTCAATCGGGTGATCGCCGAAGCTCAGCAGAAGCAGCCTGCGGGCAGTGGTGCCCGCGTGTTGTATGCACTGCAAGGCGCGAACGACCCACCCACGTTCACGCTCTTCGTCAATCGTGAGCTGCCCCAGCCGTATCTGAGGTACTTGGAGCGGTGCATCCGCGAGCACTTCGAATTCGGATCGACGCCGATCAAGATGCGAGTGCGCAAGCGAGGGGACTGAACACGTGCCGTGGTGTGAACCGTGTGCTCGCTATTTCGCTCCGTCAGGCGTGGGGGATGACGGCAGTTGTCCGGTTTGTTCGACCAAGGTCGAGACACACGATGCACATGGTCGGATCACCGCCAAGTCACTCGACCTCAAAGCACTCGCACGAGAAGGTGATGAAGACGTTCGCGCACCATGGCACTTCAAGTTGCTGGTCGCGATGTTGTGTGCCTACCTCGGTTGGCGAATCATCGATCTCTTCCGCTGAACGGTTTTGGCGCAGGTAGGCTCAAAGCATTACGGGCTGTAGCGCAGCTTGGTTAGCGCGCTTGTCTGGGGGACAAGAGGTCGTGGGTTCAAATCCCGCCAGCCCGACCACTTCAGGCGCCGACGCTGATGGCGATCACCGAGGCGAGCGAGATCACGATGCCGAGCACCTGGCCACGGTGGATGCGCTCTTTGTCGATCTTCATTGCCAAGATCACCGTCGATGCGGGATACAGCGACGTGATGACTCCGACGAGCGACAGCATCCCCGCTCGCGCTGCGGTGAGATACATCGAGTTGGCGAGTGTGTCGAGCACACCAGAGAGGATCGCGAAGTATCCAACGTTGCGATTCACCCGCAAAGTCTTGTAGCCGACGAGACTCACGACTGCAACAGTTGGGACGCTTGTCATGCGTTGAGCAAGCAGAGGCCAGAGACCGGCGTCATCGGAAGTCTGCGCGAGACAGACGAAGATGAGTCCGAAACCGGTTCCAGCGAGCATCGACAGCCAGATCGCCCGGGACTGCACGATCGATCCCTTCGACGACAACACATCTCCGATGAGCGCGACGGCAATGGGTGCAAGCCCAATGCCGAGATATGACA
>JALRJT010000153.1 GCA_023254985.1 Ilumatobacteraceae bacterium
AGGACGTTCTGCAATTGATACAGGGTGAATCCGATGCGGTGGTCGGTGATCCGATTCTCCTTGAAGTTGTAGGTGCGGATCTTCTCGCCGCGGCCACCCTTACCGACCTGTGCGCGACGCTCGGCCGACATCTTCTCGGACTGCTCGTCCTCACGAAGCTTGAGTAGGCGTGCCCGCAACACCGTCATCGCCCGAAGACGATTCTGCAACTGACTGCGTTCGTCCTGCATTGCCACGACGAGACCTGTCGGTTTGTGGGTGATGCGCACAGCGGAGTCGGTCGTGTTGACACCCTGGCCACCTGGACCGCTCGCGCGATACACGTCGATTTGCAAATCCTTTTCGTCGATCTGCACGTCGACTTCCTCTGCTTCGGGGAGCACGAGCACGGTCGCCGACGAAGTGTGGATTCGACCTTGGCTTTCCGTCACAGGAACTCGCTGCACACGATGTGGACCGCCTTCGAACCGCAGCTTCGTCCACACCGAATCGCCCTTCACCACCATCGTCGCCTGGTTGATGCCACCCATTGGCGAGGTGTCGAGTGACAGCACTTCGACACTCCAACCGTTGCGCAATGCATAGGCGTTGTACATGTCAAACAAGTCGCGTGCGAAGAGGTTGGCTTCTTCGCCGCCTTCCGCACCGCGAATCTCAACGATGATGTTCTTGCCGTCGTTCGGATCTGGCGGCAAGAGGAGCACTTTCAGTTCCTCTTCGAGTGACTCAATCGAAAAGGTTGCAGACTCGAGCTCTTGCTGCAGTTGCTCCTTCTCGGACCCTTGCGCATCCTCAAGGAGCTCCTTGGCCGCCTCAACGGTGTCGAGCGCATCCCGATAACGCCGAATGCACTCAACGAGTGGTGTCTGCTGCTTGTACTTGCGGGAGGCTTCCTTCAGCTTGCGCTGGTCGCCAAGGACTTCGGGGCTCGCGAGACTCGCTTCGAGCGCCGCGTAGTCGGCCTCGATGGCCTTGAGTCGTTCCAGCACGGGCTTCAGGCTACGCCACGGCTAGTCGCCGTGGGCTTCCAGTTCACAGAAGGTTGCTGGACGCTTCAACATTTCACCGAGGCGACGGATGCTGTGCGTCACATTGCCCGGCAAGCTTGCTACAACGAGCTCTGCTCCGTCATCGAGTCGGTCCCGTGCATCGGCACCAAACGACACGACGTCGAGATCAGCGATTGCGGTGCAGGCAACGACGAGTGATTTACCGTCCGCGCGTTCACCTATGGCAACGCAGGGAATGGAATCCTTCACGTTGGCTCGCACGACTGGTGGCTCGGCTGCAACGAGGCGCGAAGCACCGATGAGATCGGGTCGCGACAGCAACCTGCTCCGCAGTCGTCGTTCGAGAGCAAGTCGCGCAAGAGGATGTTGGGCGGCTGGATCATTTCGAATGCCGGACACGATGCGCGCGACGTCCATCAACTGCTCCCCTGTGGCAACAGCACCATGGACGAGTCGGAACGTTTCCCGATCATGCACACCGACACCGATCTCAAGACGAACACCCGAAGGATCTGATTGGGCTTCGACCACACGACACACCTCGAGTCCCAGTACCTCCCCCGATAACACTCCATGTTCCCGAACGACATCGACGCCGCAATCTGCGATCAGCGATGCAAAGTGCTCGTGCGAGGAAGGCACGAGTTTGTTGACTTCGTGCGGACTCACTGATTGTTCGACGAGCACGTTTTCGACGTACGACCAGACTGTGGTCTCCCGAGCAAAATGTCGCGCACGTCGCGCGAAGACTCCTGAGTTCATATCAACGACGAGGTTCAGCTTCCCGACATCGTGAGACGCCGCCCAAAGCTGCGCGACTGCAAGCGCATGGTGCTCGTGTTCGACCGCCACCACCCACCCAACACCGTCTGCGATGACTGCCGGCCCGATCGGCGAAGTCGAGTCGACGAAATGTGTCGCATCTACCCCGAGTCGAGCGAGGGCAGACGCGAGGCGCACCGCCTCGAGACGGCGTCGCTGATCGGATTCGAGTGCCATCGAAGTTCGAAGGCGCCGGTGCTAGGCAGTCGGTTGCTTGGCGATTTCGTTCAGGAACTCGTCGTTGTTCTTAAACGTCTTCAGACGATCGATCAACAACTCGAGACCCGGAGCGGCATTTCCATCCGCCGCAAGACCGTTGAGCACGCGACGCAACTTCCAAACCATCTGCAACTGCTTGCGATCGAAGAGCAATTCTTCGTGACGGGTGCTCGAGGCATCGACGTCAATCGCCGGATAGATACGACGCTCTGCGACCTTTCGATCGAGGCGAAGTTCCATATTGCCGGTTCCCTTGAACTCTTCGAAGATGGCTTCGTCCATGCGGCTGTTGGTCTCCACCAAGGCAGTGGCCAAGATGGTGAGCGAGCCACCTTCCTCCACGTTGCGGGCCGCGCCGAAGAACTTCTTGGGCGGGTACAACGCGCCGGCGTCGATACCACCGGACAGGATGCGACCGCTGGCCGGCGCCGCGAGGTTGTACGCGCGACTGAGACGGGTGATGCC
>JALRJT010000021.1 GCA_023254985.1 Ilumatobacteraceae bacterium
CGATTCGAAGTGACGACGAAGACGCTCGCGATCATGAAGTAGGCGCCGTAATAGAAGAGGATCGTCCCCGGCCAGACCCACTCGAGTCCATACCCCACGAGCAACAGCGCTGCACCCCTGCGAATGAGTTTCATCCGCAATTGTCGAATGCCGTTTTGATCGTCGGTGCGAACTCGCGAAGCCATCAGTGCAACGCCCATTCCGGCGACGAAGACGTAGGTCGCGGCGAAACGAGTCGAGAGCACTCCGGAGGCAGGATTGAAGAGGCGAGAAAGAAACGTTCGGTCGAGTGGTGCGAATGCTTCAACATCGTTCAGCGTTGCGTGGTAGTTGAGTGCGATGACTCCGAGGAGTGCAACACCGCGAACGACGTCGAGTGACCGAAGTCGTTGGTGTGCTGCTACGTCCACGTGATGGTGTCGACGAGCGCGCGGGTCATGGATTGCTGGACGTCGATCCATTCGCCAACTAGCGGCACCTCGGCTCCCTCAGGGACGAACACCATCGAGGTGTGCATGTGCGGAGACTCGAGCAGATGAAGACGGGTGCGCTGGAAGTGGAACGGAGACAGTCCATCCGGTCGCTCGAAGATTCCGTGTGCGGTGCCACATCCGATGAGCACGATCCTTCCATCCCCTGGTACGGCCACTTGCCTATAGCCAGCAAGACCACCCCGTGTCACGTGCACGTCAACGACATTCGCTTCCAGCTTCAGCATCGATTTGTCACCGAGCCAGAGTGTCGTGCCACTGCGCGCGCGGAACGCATGGCGGGGGAATCTGCTTCGCAGGTCTTCGAGTCCATTGCGATCCACGTGGCTCACGTAGATCGGAAGTTCATCGTCGAGATCATTCGCCCAACTTGCGATCTCTTGCACGTGGTCTGTCGAGACGCTCGAGAGCGGGGGATGGATCGACCATCCATGGATCGAAAGTCCCGCAGTGCGAACCGCTTCGACCAGCTCCTCTAACTGATCAGGAGTGACCCCGTAACGCTGCATGCGTGAACGCAACTTGACGAGGACTCGCCCCTCAAATCCGAGCGAGCGCAAGGTTGCAACGTGGTGGACGGAGCCGACGGTATAGATCGCATCGAGTCGAAGGTCAACGGTGCATCCGTTGTCGACCGGAGTGAGCACGATCGGAGCGGTGTGTGGCGGAACGTCAGCAAGTTCGTAGACCGTGCCGACTGCGACCTCATTCGAGAGCTCAGTTGCACGACCCATCAAGTGGCTCCTACCGAAGACGTAGCCGTTGCCCTTGACCACCGGAACCACGGGATGAAGAGCCGAAGCGACGTCCTGCACGTGGGAATTCCAGGCCGATTGGTCGACCACCAGCCGCAAAGTCATCGCCCGCAACGGTATCGGGCTTCCCCAAAGGGACCCGAAATACGACTTGTTAGGTCAACAATTCAGTCCTAGGCTGACGGCATGCCAGGACTGTTCAGCTTCCCAAATCCCGTCAATGAAACGAGCGCCAGAATTGTCGCCAGCGGTGCCGTCATCCTCGGAGTCGCGTTTGGGGCGACTGGAAATGGCTGGATCCTCGCAGCACTCACGTATGGGTTCGTCGCTCGAGTACTCACTGGTCCGACACTCAGCCCGCTCGGACGTCTTGCGACAGAGGTGATCACTCCACGGCTCGACATCGACCACAAGTTCGTTCCCGGGCCGCCGAAGCGGTTCGCGCAAGGTGTTGGTGCAGCAATGTCGATCGCTGCGAGCGTGTTGTTCGTTCAGAATGCCGTCGGCGTGGCGCGAGTGGTGATTGCCGGACTCGTCGTGGCTGCATTCCTCGAGGCCGCGTTTGCATTCTGCCTGGGGTGCAAGATGTTCGCAGTGATGATGCGACTCGGCATCATTCCCGCATCAGTATGTGAAGAGTGCAACGACATCAGTGCACGTTTGCGCGCCACGACCGTAGATCGGGTATCAGCGGTCTGATCGTGCGTGTGCGGATGCACGATGTAACCGCACCAAATCCGTACGACGCATCGTCGAGTATTCGGAGAGCAACGAATCTGAGCGGGTCCAGTCGCTTCGGTCCACGTAGATAATCGATCGTCGAAGGGACGACGAGCACCGCGAGTGCGAGCCCGCCAAGGGCGCCACCGAGTGCGAGACCTACGAGAGTGATGGGAATCCACTCACGACGAAGCAGTCGTGTGATGGATGAGAGTGCCGACCAATGTCCGCGAACGACGAGTCGCAAGGCTTCGCGAACCCCGTGGTCGAGATGACGAAGCCGACGCGCCAACCCGATGAATGTGTACAAGGCGATCGCAAGGCTGAGTACGGGAAGACCAAGGAAGAAGGAGACCCACAGTGCGACCGAATGCCAACTCGCCTTCAGTGGTCGAAGGTTCTCGGGATGTCTCGTCGAGAGTGAGCCGACCGAGGAACCATAGAAGAATCGCTGCCGGATGAAGTCGCGCAGCGAAGTTCGGGCATCGTGCCGCGCGATCGCCCGTGGTTCATATCGCGCGCTCGTTCCCGAGCGCACCAGTCTCCAGACGAAATCCACGTCTTCACCGACACGCAGATCCGGATCAAATCCCGTGAGCTCTTTGGCGATTGTGGTGCGTACCACCCAAACTGCTGAGGGGACATACGAGATGCGAGTCCCCGGAGCAATTCGCGCAGGTTCAGATCCAAGATCGAGTGGCGAGAACCGGTCCTCGTATCGCGCGAGCCACGTCGTCGACGTCATCGTTGCAACGCGTGGCGCGGCGAGCCCGACGCCGTCTTGAGCACAGGAAGCGACCAAGAGGGCAAAGATCTCCTCGCATTGACTGACGTCGCTGTCCACGAAGGCAACGAAGGGAGTTGTCACAACCTCCAACCCCGCATTGCGTGCTGCTGCGGGTCCGAGATTGGATTCGAGTCTGATGACGGTCGTGGCGTTCGAAGCAGATAGTGGAATTGGTGATGCATCATCGGCCACGACGACTCGGCACTGTCGACCAAGAGTGTCGATGAGTCGCGACAGGCGAATCCGCTCGGCCTCATCGCGGACGAAGGCCGGGATCACGATCGTGAGAAGTTGGTCGAGGGGTTCGGCAAGCGGCATCACGCACGGATGGATTGCGCCAGCTTCTTCAAGCCGTGCAGTGAGTGGCCGATGAAAATCAGGCAAAGTCTCACCCGATTCGAGCGCACGCGCGACATCTCGCCCTGCGTCGCTGAGGGAGAACACTGCGAGAGGGGACCCGGCGACAAGTGTCGTGCCATCGGCATGTCGATGCCAGGAGGAGTCGCACACGAATGATGGAGCTGGATTCATCAGTGGTGACGCGCGACGTGGTCGATGAGTTGGTCAACGAGTTGGGCGAAGAGTCGTTCACCATCTTCTCGTGAGGCGCCTCGGGGATCTCCAAGCACACCATTCGAAGTGACCGACCGCATTCCGGAACGGATGAGTTCGTCTGCGATCTCTGGAAGGGGTCGTAGATCTCCAGCTTCGGCGCGACCCATGTCAACGAGATGTGCTGCAAGGTGCAACATCAATGAGGTTTCGACGTGTCCGGCGTGTGCATCGCCCCCGTCGATGTGGGGCCACCAGTCGGTCACGCGTCGTGATTCTGCGCGCAACGTTGCAACCGCAGTCGTGATCGCATTCGCATTACCGCCGTGGCCGTTCACGAGGACGACGCTGTCGGCCCACTCGGCCGAGCGCACGAGTTCCACGATCATCGACGCCGTGACTGGAGCACCGATCGACAGCGTGCCCGCGAATCCCGCGTGCTCGCCACTTGACGTCACCGACAGCGTCGGACCGACGACCACTCGAGAATTGGCTGCGGAGAGATACGCACACAAAGCTTCGGCGACGATCGAGTCAGTTCCAAGCGGGAGGTGAGGACCATGTTGTTCACATGAACCGACGGGAATCGCAAGTATTGGACGCTCAATTGTTGCGAGCTGGACCGACGAGATGTCGCGGAGTAGGCGGGATGGAGTGCTCACGACGTGCGCGAGCGGATCTTCTTGAGCAACGCGCGAATCACTTCGATGAGCACCGTTACGGAGACCGCGGTGACGAAGGCGACCACGAAGGCAAGTGTGTGATTCTCTTCGAAGGTCTTGCCACCGATGAATCCAAGGAGCGAAGCGTAGAGGGCCCAAATCGAGGCAGCTGCGGCAATCCAGCCCATGTACCAGCGTCGATCCTGGCGAGTGATGCCACAGGAGAGCGTGAGAATCGTGCGCCCACCCGGGATGAATCGTGCGGTAATGAGGAGGAGTCCGCCGCGCTCGTGAATCTGCTCGATCACGGTCTGTAGTCGTCGTCTGCCCTTTTCCGTTCGCTCGTATCGTCTCGTGATGGCACCACTCGCGCGCCGGCCGATGAGGTAGCTCATGTTGTCACCGGTGAATGCGCCGAGTCCGGCAGCGAGCACAACGAAGGTG
>JALRJT010000036.1 GCA_023254985.1 Ilumatobacteraceae bacterium
ATGATGTCGCGCGGATAGATACCGAGTCGGGCCAGATTGACGACGGCCTCACCGGCGCGACGGGCGTCGTCTTCGCGGCGCTTATCGACCGCCGGGGGTGACGCCGTTCCTGGAAGGCTCATGCCGAGAGCTTCGGCAATCGACGACATGGTGTTTGCGGTGAACATGCCGCCACAGGCGCCCTCGCCCGGGCACGCCGAGCGCTCGATCTCACCAAGTTCTTCCTGCGACATCGTCCCCGCAGCGCACGCGCCAATCGCCTCGAACACGGTGGTGATGTCGATGTTCTTTCCGTTGTGCACACCTGGGAGCGTGGATCCGTTGTAGACGAACACGCTCGGCAGGTTCAGTCGCGCGGCCGCCATCAACATGGCGGGGATGCTCTTGTCGCAGCCGGCAAGACCAATGAAGCCGTCCATGCGCTCGGCGTGGATCACTGTCTCCACGCTGTCGGTGATCACTTCACGGCTGACAAGGGACGCGCGCATGCCCTCGTGGCCCATGCTGATGCCGTCACTAACGGTGATCGTGCCGAATTCAAGAGCAACTCCGCCCGATGCGCGAACTCCCTGTCGAGCACTGTCCGCAAGGCGACGCAAGGTCGCGTTACACGGGGTCACCTCGTTCCAGGCATTCGCCAAACCAATTTGTGGCTTGTCCCAGTCCTCGTCGGTGAGCCCGACTGCGCGCAACATCGCACGCGCAGCTGCCTTTTGATTGCCGTCGGTGACGTCGCGACTCCGTGGCTTGACGTCGACTGGTGTCTCTGAAGGCTTGCTCATGGCCTTCAGGCTACTTACTTCGTCGCGTTGGCTGGCTTGCGAAAGTAGAGATACATGACGGGGATCAAGTACGCAAAGTACGTGATGACGCGAATGTTCTCGGCCTGGTTGTGCCAGCCGAACAATCCACGCATGAAGTCGTAAAAGGTGCCCTTCGCCCAGATCCCAGACTCGATCGTCCACGCGGGCTGCACGAACCAGCTGTCACCGGCCTCGACATCACCAACGATCAATTCACGGAACTCGTGCACGAACTTGCCTGCGAGTCCAGCGGCAAACAGGAGAAGCAACACGGCCGTAACGGTGAAGAATGCCTTCAAGTTGACTTTTCGTCCACCAGCAAACACGGCATAACCGAGCACGACCGACACCGCGAGACCGATCAAGCCACCGACCACGACGCTCGAGCCACTCGCCGACTCAGTCTCGGCACTCAGCAGGAACAGCGCGGTTTCGAGACCTTCACGCACGACAGCGACGAAGGCAATCACAATGACCGCGGTCTTTGCAGAACGATCGATCTTTTCTCGCAGTTCGACGCTTAGGTTCTGCGAGTTCTTGCGCATCCAGAAGATCATGTGCGTCAAGACCGATGCAGCTGCAAGAGCGATCACGCCCTCAACTGCGTACTCGGCGTTGCCGTTCAGTCCGTCTACGAGGACATAGATCAGTGTTCCGGCAACGAGACATGCAGCGATCGCTGCGCCGGTCCCCATCCAGACGTACTTTGCATCCTCACGACGATTCGTCTTCGTGAGATAGGTGAGGAGGATCGCGATGATGAGGGACGCTTCGAGTCCTTCACGCAGGGTGATGAGAAAACTGGTGACCATTCCGAGATGTTAGGCATACCTAACATCCCACCGCAACTCGGCGTCTATCCCTTACGGGACAAGAGAATGGCGGTGACGACCTTGCCGTCTGCCTTGCCCTTCGAGGCCTTCATGACCGCGCCGACAATCGCGCCGAGGGCCTTTTCCTCACCGGCGCAGTACTTGGCCCATGCGTCGGGTTGAGCGGAAATCGCGTCGTCGACCATCTTCTCCACGGCGCTCGTGTCGAGTGCCTCGAACCCCTTGTCGGCTGCGATCTTGGCCGCGTCGCCACCACCATTGGCAACGAGCTCAGCAAGGATCGTCTTTGCCTGCGTGGCAGTCACCTTTGCATCGCGCTCCAGGATGGTGAGTCGTGCGAGGTCCGCTGCAGGCACGCGGGGTGTCGCACCTTCTTCTGCGAAGGATTGTTGGACGTACACGAGCGCACGCGACGCATCCCCACCAGCATCCGCGACAGCTGAAACGTAGTCGTCCTGTCCTCGCTCGACGATCACGTAGACCGCTTCGCTTTCCTTGTTCGCGCCAGTGATCGTCGACAGTCGGGCTCGTCGCTCGGCCGGCAACATCGGCAGTGATGCACGGATCGCGTCGACCCACTCGGTGTCGGGATCGAGCAACACGAGATCAGGCTCGAGGAAGTACCGATAGTCATCTGCGTCTTCCTTCGTGCGCAGGGTGTGCGTGCGCCCCTCGGCGTCGTCCCAGTGGCGAGTCTCTTGCCGGATCACTCCTCCGGATTCGAGCACGTCGATTTGGCGACGAGCCTCGTAGTCGATTGCCTTGCCGACTGCGCGGATCGAGTTCACGTTCTTGATCTCGCAACGCGTGCCAAGCGGGTCTCCCGGGAGCCGAATGCTCACGTTGGCATCGACGCGCATCGACCCCTCCTCCATGCGGGCGTCGGACGCGCCGATGGCGACGAGGATCGCCCGAAGTTCGGTCACGTACTGGCGGGCCTGCTCGGGCGAGGTGATGTCAGGTCGACTGACGATCTCGACAAGGGGCACCCC